>NZ_JBITEP010000029.1:0-75034 GCF_044455315.1 Micromonospora sp. NPDC051300
ACCCGCTACGACAAGTTGGCCGTCCGGTTCCAGGCCAGCCTGACCATCACCATCATCTGCGAGTGGCTCTGACCGGCTTATGAAACACGCCTTAGAGTGCCGGCATGGCCTTCTTCGCCGTACACCGCAACGGCCGGCCGGCGACCGCCGACGACCTGGCGCCGCTCGCCTTCGCCGGCAACGCCCACTTCACCGCGATGCAGGTGCGCGACCGCCGGGTGCGCGGCCTCGACCTGCACCTCACCCGCCTGCGGGAAGCCTCCCACGAGCTGTTCGGCACCGCGCTGCCCGACGACCGGGTGCGCGCCGCGATGCGGGTCGCCATCCAGGCCGGCCCGCCGGACGTCACGCTGACCGCCACGATCCATCCCGGCGAGAGCGAACCGGACCTGCTGGTCCGGACCCGCGCCGCCGCGTCACCGCCCGTCGGGCCGCTGGCGCTGGCGGCGTACGAGTACGAGCGGTTCCTCCCGGCGGTGAAGCACGTCGGTGAGCTGGCGAAGAGTCACCTCGCCCGCCGGGCGGTCCGGGACGGCTTCGACGACGCCGCGTTCGTGGATCGGACGGGCCGGTTCACCGAGGCGACGATCTGGAACCTGGTGTTCGCCGACGGCGACGCGGTGGTCTGGCCGGATGCGCCGATGCTCGTCGGCACCACCATGGGTGTCCTCCGGCGGCAGTTGGACCGGCTCGGCGTGCCGCAGCGGACCCGGCCGGTGACGCGGGACGACCTGCCCGGCTTCGCCGGGGCGGCGGTGCTGAACTCGCGGACGCCCGGGGTGCCGGTGTCCCGGATCGGCCCGGTGCGGTTCCCGGAGGCCGAGGAGTTCCTGGCCACGCTGCACCGGGCCTACCAGGCGGAGCCGCCGGTGGAGGTCTGAGCGGTCAGGTCGAGGATGTGCCGCACGGCCGGCTTCCCGCCCAGCTCCACCTCGCCGTCCGGCTCGAAGCCGGCGCGCCGCAGCACCGCCAGCGACGCCGGATTCGCCAGCGCGGCCGAGGCGACCAGCCGGCGCAGGCCGTACTCGGTCCGAGCCAGGTCGCAGACGGCGCGGACACCGTGCCGGGCCACGCCGCGCCCGGTGGCGTGCTCGGCCACCCGGTAGCCCAGTTCGGCGCCGCCGACGGCCACGTCGAAGAGGTTGAACCGGCCGAGCACGCTGCCGTCGTCGTCGACCAGCAGGTGGAAGTGGCAGATGCCGCGCTCCTGCTCGTCGAGCAGG
This sequence comes from Micromonospora sp. NPDC051300, assembly GCF_044455315.1. Classification (NCBI taxonomy): domain Bacteria; kingdom Bacillati; phylum Actinomycetota; class Actinomycetes; order Micromonosporales; family Micromonosporaceae; genus Micromonospora; species Micromonospora sp. NPDC051300. The sequence goes on from NZ_JBITEP010000029.1 coordinate 1,224, forward strand.
GCCGCGTGCCGGTCCGCGAACCCGGCGAAGTACGCGTCGCCCCGGTCGGCGACGAACCGGGCGAAGTATGCCCGGTTCTCCCGCTCGAACCGGAGCAGCGCCGGGGCGTGGTGGGCGGCGAGGCGTTCGAGGCGCGGCACCGCGTCAGGTTAGTGAGTCGTAGCTGCGCAGTTCCACCGTGTTGCCGTCCGGGTCGCTGACGTAGATCGAGGTACCGGTGCCCCGGGCGCCGAAGCGCGACACCGGCCCGGTCAGCACCGTGAACCGCCCGGACGCCACCACCGCCGCCCAGTCGACAGGGGCCACCACCAGGCAGAAGTGGTCCACGTTGGACCCGTCCGGCTCGCCCGTCACCAGGTCGATGATGGTGCCGGCGTCGACGCGTACCGAGGGGAACGGCACCTCGCCGGCGCGCCAGCGGTCGACCCGCACCGGGGCCAGGCCGAGCGTGCCGCAGTAGAAGTCGAGGGAGCGCTCGACGTCGCCCACCGTCAGCACCAGGTGGTCGAAACCGGTCACACGCATCGTCATCAGGTCCTCCTGACCAGGTCGGTAACACCGTCAACACTTGTCGGAGGCGACGGCCGGACCAAGCCCCGATCGCTCTACCATCGTTGCCCGACGGTCAACGACGGGAGCGCCGGGTGCTGGAGCGGTACGAGATCGAGGCGTTCCTGACCCTGGCCGAGGAACTGCACTTCGGGCGCACCGCCGAGAAGCTGCGGGTGACCACCGGGCGGATCAGCCACGTGGTGCGCGGGTTGGAACGGCGGATCGGCGCGCCGCTGTTCGAGCGGACCAGCCGGGTGGTCCGGCTCACCCCGATCGGCGAGCGCCTGGCCGAGGAGATGCGCCCGCTGGTCGCCGGCATCGAGGACGCGGTCCGCCGGGCCGTGGACGCCGGGCGCGGGCTCACCGGCGAGCTGCGGGTGGCGTACGTGGGTGAGTCGACCGCGTTGGTGCTGCTACGGGCCGTGGCCCGGTTCACCGAGCGTCACCCGGAGTGCGAGGTGCACGTCCACGAGGCCCCGCTGGCCACCACCCGGTCCAGCCTGGTGGACGGCACGATCGACGTGCTGATCGCCTCGTACCCGTTCGACGGGATGGCGAACGGCCCGGCGCTGCTGCACGAACGCCGGCTGCTCGCGGTGGCCGCGGGTCACCCGCTGGCCGGCGCGGAGTCGGTGTCGCTGGAGGTGCTCGGCGACCATCCGGTGATCCAGTACCCGGCGGTCACGTCGGATGCGTTCAAGCGGGACCGCACGCCCGACCGGACGCCGGCGGGGCGCCCGGTGCCGAAGGGCCCGGCCGGCGGCAGCTTCTCCGAGATGCTGGCGCTCGTCGCGCTCGGGCGTGGGGTGCTGCCGGTGGGCGAGCAGACCCGGCACTACCACGCTCGGCCCGACCTGGCCTACGTGCCGATCCACGACGCGCCGCCGATCCGTCGCGGCCCGGTGTGGCTGGCCGGCAACACCACCGCCCGGGTACGCGAGTTCGTCCGCGCTGCGGTCGACGCCAACCCGCTCCAGGCGGACTGACACGGTCGTACCCGGCTGGCAGCATCGGCGGCATGCGGAACGAGATCCGGGCGCTCGTCGAGGCGCTGCCGCCGGGCGACGAGCTCGAGGCACGGCACCGGCGGGAGGCGCTGACCTGGCTGGCCGGCACGGAGACGGTGCGTCGCGAGCTGCGCGAGGAGTTGGACGTGCCGGCGGTGTTCGCGCCGGCGTACGGCGAGCGCCCGGCGTTCCTCACCGTCACCGAGACGGTCGGCCCGCCCGAGCAGCGCCACACCGACGTCAGCCTGTGGTTCCTGCTGACCGCCGACCGTGGGCAGCGGTTCACCCCCGACCCGGTCGAGTTCCGGGGCATCCGCTGGTGGGCGCCGGCGGAGGTGACCGCGGCCCCGGCCGGCACCGTCGAGCCGCACCTGGGCCGGATGCTGGCGAAGCTGGCTGCCGTCTCGCCTTGACCCGGACCCTGCGGCAACGCCCAGCGTGGTCCCTGCCGGCCACCGGTGCCGGCACGAGGAGGGGAGCGACGTGCGGCTGCTGACCATCGGGGCGTTCGCCCGGGCGGCCCGCCTGACCGCCAAGGCGCTGCGAATCTACGACGACTGCGGACTGCTGCCGCCGGCCGCCGTGGACCCGCACTCCGGCTACCGCTACTACGCGCCGGAGCAGCTCGACCGGGCACGGCTGATCGCCGCGCTGCGCCGGGCCGGCATGCCGTTGGTGGAGATCCGGACCGTCTGCGGCCTGCCGCCGGAGGCCGCCGCCGAGGCGCTGGACGCCTGGTGGCGGCGGGTCAGCGCGGACACCGCCGCCCGCGGCCGAACCGTCGCGCTCCTCGTCGACAAGCTCACCGAGAGGGGCAGCACCATGTCCGAGAAGACCACCTTCCGGTACGCGACGCGCTGCGAGACAGGCGCCGTACGCGACTCCAACGAGGACACCGCGTACGCGAGCGACACGCTGCTCGCGGTCGCCGACGGCGTACGCGGTCCGGGTGGGGCCGCCGCGGGCGCCGCCGCAGTGGACGCGCTGCGGCCGTTGGAGCGGGCCGACGTGCCGGCCGCCGACCTGCTCTCTGCGCTGGCCGACGCGGTGAGCCGGGCCGACCGGGCGGTACGCGCCCAGGCCGGCGACGACGACCGGCCGGCGAGCACGCTCACCGCGATCGTGCGGCGGGGCACCCGGCTCGCGCTGGTGCACGTCGGGGACACCCGGGCGTACCTGCTGCGCGGCGGCGAGCTGACCCGGCTCACCCAGGACCACACGTACGTGCAGACCCTCGTCGACCAGGGGCGGCTCACCCCGGCCGAGGCGGGCGTCCACCCGCAGCGGGCGCTGCTGGCCCGGGCGCTGGGCGCGGGCGGCGAGGTCGAGGCGGACCTGGCGCTGCGCACGGCGCTGCCCGGCGATCGCTACCTGCTCTGCTCGGACGGCCTCTCCGCGACCGTCGACCCCGGCGCGCTGCACGCCGCGCTGGCCGGGGCGGACGACCCGGAGACCGCCGTCGGGAAGCTTGTCGAGCTGGCGTACGCGGCGGGCGCGCCGGACAACGTCGCCTGCGTGGTGGCCGACGTGGCGGCGTGATCGACCGACCCGGGCCGGCATGTCCGGCCCGGGTCGTACCCTGGCGATCATGCGAATTGGCATCGTGATCCTGCCCGACCAGCGCTGGTCGGAGGCGCGTCACCGGTGGGCCCAGGCGGACGAATGGGGTTTCGACCACACCTGGACCTACGACCACCTGGGCTGGCGTGATCTGGTCGACGGGCCCTGGTTCGACTCCTGGACGACGCTGACCGCGGCGGCGACGGTGACCTCCCGGGTGCGTCTCGGCACGCTCGTGGCCTCGCCGAACTTCCGCCACCCGGCGGCGTTCGCCCGTCAGGTCACCGCGCTCGACGACGTCTCCGGCGGCCGGGTGCTGCTCGGGCTCGGCGCGGGCGGCATCGGCTTCGACTCGGCGGTGCTGGGCGGGGAGACGCTGCCGCCCCGGCAGCGGGTGGATCGGTTCGCCGAGTTCACCGAGCTGCTCGACCTGATCCTGCGCGAGGACGGCACAACCTGGCGTGGCGAGTGGTTCGCGGCGGTGGACGCCCGCAACAACCCCGGTTGTGTCCAGCGACCCCGGGTGCCGTTCGTGATGGCCGCGAACGGGCCGCGCTCGATGCGGCTGGTCGCCCGGTTCGGGCAGGGCTGGGTCACCACCGGCCTCGACGGTGACGACCTGGAGGCCTGGTGGGGCACCGTGGCGGAGCTGTCCGACCGGATGACCCGGACGCTCGAGGAGGCCGGCCGGGATCCGGCCACGCTCGACCGCTACCTCTCGCTCGACTCGGCCCCGGTCTTCTCGCTGACCAGCGCCGACCTGTTCGCCGAGCAGGTGGCCCGGGCGGCCCGGCTGGGCTTCACCGACGTGGTGACGCACTGGCCCCGCGCCAGCAGTTGGTACGCCGGCGACGAGGCGGTGCTGGCCGAGGTGGCCGCGCTGCTGCCGGAGCTGCGCCGCTAGGTGTTAGGAGGGGCCCCTTCTTATGCAGAATGCGTTAAGAAGGGGCCCCTCCTCACGTGCCGACGCTGTGCTCGGCGGAGAGCAGCCGGAAGCGCAGGCAGACGATCCGGCTGTCGTCGGTCACCGGGGTGCCCTGCCGGGCCCAGTAGGCGCCGTGGCCGGCCCGCCACTCCTCGATCGACCGGTCGCCCTCGCCCTCGGCGCGGGCGAACTCCCACGGCACGTCGGCGAAACGCATCACCTCGACGCCGGTGATCTCGACGACGCCGACGAGCGCGTCGTGGTCGTCGACCAGGGCCAGCCGTTCGCCGACGTGCTCCAACTCCTCGTCCTCCTCGGCGTACTCGCCGATCAGCCCGGCGGTGGCGGTCTTCACGCCGGCGAGCACGAGATTGTTCAGGTCGGCGCGCAGCCCGCCCGGGGTGCCGAGGGCGAGCGCGCGCAGTCCACCGATGCGGGGCCACATCCTGCCGAGGCTACTCAGATCAGCCGGCCGGCGTGGGCGGGTGCGGCCAGCACCCGCCGGTCACCCGTCGTCGCGTAGGACTCCAGCACCGCGTCGGCGAGCTTCACCACGTGTTCGTCGCCGTGCCGGGCCGCCCGGGCGAACACCTCGTCCGGGTCGGCGGATCCGCCGATCGGCGCCGAGGCGGCCGGCGTCGGTGCCGCGTACACCGAGGTCACGGCCGCCGTCGCGGACCAGGCCGCGGCGACGCTCGGCGCCCGCAGCGCCGGATCGAGGGCCGGCAGGGTACGCAGCACGGCGGTCGGCGCGGTGACCGCGTGCACCAGCATCACCGGCTCGCCGTGCCCGAACCGCAGGTAGTCCAGCGCGGCCCGGTGCACCATCTCGCCGAGGGTACGGGCGGCCTCGTCCGGGTCGGCCGGCGCGCGCAGCGCGGTCACCGCGCCGGACCATCCGGGTACGCCGGTCAGCCGGCCCAGCCGTTCCCGGATGCCACCGGTCCGCTGGGCGATCCGGGGCACCCCGGCCAGCGCCGACGCGACGTCGGAGTGGCCGGTGAGCGGGCCGGCGCCGGGCACCGGCTGCCAGCGGGCCGCCCAGTAGCCGAGCGCCTGGCCCAGCTCGGCGCGGCGGTCGGGTGTCTCCCCGTCGACGCGCAGCACCCGCACCGCGTGCCCGACCCGGATCACGCCGTGCGTGGCGCCGGCCGCGATGCCGGGCAACAGCCGGGGCCACCACTCACCGAGCACCTCCTGCCAGTGTCGTTCGCGCAGCTCGCGGTCGAAGTGGTGGAGCCAGTCGCCGGTCCGTTTCGGATCACCGAGCGCGGCCCGCCAGTCGTCGATCGGTCGCAGCCCTCGGGGCAACTCGTCGAGCCGGCGTAGGTAGCCGTCGAGCCAGCGGTGCACGCGCGCGCCCTGCCCGTGCCGGACCAGCGCCTCGGCGGCCATCGGCCCGTGGTTGGACAACCAACCCTCGAACTCGGGGCCGGTGCGGTGCAGTCGGTGGTACGCCTCGTCCAGGATGTCGTCCATCCGAGGATCGTCCGGGTTGAAGCTTGCTTGAGGTCAAGCGTCCGGGAGTTGGTCACCGGTGAGCAGGGCGCGCAGTCGTAGCCGCTCGGCCACGGCGGGTGGACAGCTCGACACCAGCGCGACGGCGCCGACCGGCACGGCGGCGGCGTTCCGGACCAGCCGGTGCAACGCGTCGAGCTGGGCGCCGGTGTCGACCCAGTCGTCCACCAGCAGCACCCGGTCGCCCGGGCCGAGGCGCCGGCCGTCCACGCCGATCCGTAGCCGCTGCCCCCGGTGGTCCGGCGGGGTCTCGGCCCACCGCGTCGCCCCGATCCGCCGCCGCCCGCCGCCCGCCTTGTACGCGGGCAGGAAACCCGCGCCGGCGGCCACCGCGACCAGCGGGCCGAGCAGCAGGCCGGTGACCTCGGGGGCGATCACCACGGTCGGGCGCGCGTCGGGGTGCAGCGCGGCCAGCGCCGGACCGGCCTCGGCGAGCACCTCGGGGTCGCGCCACCAGCCGGTGAGGTCGCTGACCAGGTGGCTGCTGTCCGGCCCGGGGTTGGCCCAGCGGAACAGCTCGACCAGGCGACGGTTCAGCACGCGTTCCATCCTGCACACCTTCCACCGTTCGGCCCAGCGGGGGTGGCTTGATCGGCTACACGTACCAGGGTAAATGCGGGCATACCACCATGATCACGTTGACTTCGGAAGTGCTTCTCTCGTTACGGTCCGGGCCGGTTTGTTGAGTTGACGAAAGGACCGGGCCGGTGGCTGGTAGGCACCTTCGTACCCGCAGATTGTTCTCCTCGCCCGCCGGCATCGCCGCCACCGCGGCGGTCGGCGTGGCGCTCGCGGTCGGCGGCACCGTCGGCGCGGTGCAGCTCACCTCCGGCGAGCCGGCCGACGCGCCGGTCGCCGTCGAGGCGCTGCCCAGCACGCTCGCCCCCACCTCGGCGGCGCCGTCGCCGAGCGCGTCGACCTCGCCGAGCCTCAGCCCGTCGCCGACGGCCAGCCCGAGCGCGAAGCCGACCCGCACCCAGGCGGCGTCGCGTGGCAAGGCCCGGACGGCGGCGCCGAAGCCGACCGCCACGAAGAAGAAGACCCCCGCCCCGACGGTCGTGGACAGCGGCTCCTGCGGCGCGTCCTTCTACGACGAGGGCCAGATGACCGCCAACGGCGAGACGTTCGACCCGGACGCGCTGACCGCCGCGCACAAGACGCTGCCGTTCAACACGAAGGTCCGGGTCACCAACCCGGCCAACGGCAAGTCCGTGGTGGTCCGGATCAACGACCGTGGTCCGTACATCGACGGCCGGTGCCTGGACCTGTCCCGCGCCGCGTTCGCGGCCATCGCCTCGACCGGTCTCGGTGAGGTGGACGTCCGCTACGAGGTGCTCGGCTGACCGGCCCGTCAGGCAGAACTTCCGCGACGGACGGGCCAGGTTCATTCTCCGTCTCACATCCATCAGGCATGCTGTCCGATGTACGCACTCGACCCTTCCAGCCGGGCCACGGCCCGCTGAGCCCCGGATCCCGCGCCGGCCTCGGCGCGGCCCTCGCGCTGCTCGCGATCGTGTCCGCAGTGGAGGCCGGTGACGGCCGGCCGGCGCACTACCTCGCGCTGATGGCCGCCGCGCCGGTGCTGGCCGCGGCGCTGGCCGACTGGCGGGTGGTGCTGGCGGTGGGCACGCTGGGCACCGCGGCCGGCATCACGTTCGCCATGTGCGAGCGGGGCGCCTCGCTGGTGACGGCGGTCAACGTGGCCGCGATCGCGCTGGTCACCGCGATCGCCGCCGCCACGGCTGCGATACGGCAACGGCAGGCCGAGCGGATCGCGGAGCTGTCCCGGCTCGCCTCGGTGGCCCAGCAGGCGGTGCTGCGCCCGCTCGGGCCGCAGGTCGGCACGCTGGCGGTGGCCGCACGCTACATCTCCTCCACCGCGACCGCCGAGATCGGCGGCGACCTCTACGAGGTGATGGACACCCCGTACGGCGTCCGCATGATCATCGGAGACGTGCGCGGGAAGGGTCTGGACGCGGTCCGGCTGGCCAGCATCGTGCTCGGCTCCTACCGCCACGTGGCCTACGAGCGGGCCGACCTGCGCGCGGTGGTGACCGACCTGGACCGGGCGGTGGCCCGCAACGTCGGCGACGAGGACTTCGTCACCGCCGCCCTGGTCGAGGAGCGTGGCGGCACGCTCACCATCGTCAACTGCGGGCACCCGCCGCCGTTGCTGCTGCGCCGGGGCCAGGTGATCCCGCTGGAGCCGCCGGCGCCCGCCCCGCCGCTCGGGTTCATGCCCGTGGTCCGGCCCCGGGTGGAGCGGCTGGAGCCGGGTGACCGGCTGCTGCTGTTCACCGACGGGCTGGGCGAGGCCCGGCGGGACGGGGAGTTCTTCCCCACCGCCGACCGGGCCTGGCGCCTGCTCGGCCACGGCACCGTCGGCGACGGGCTCGCCTCGCTGGAGACCGCGCTCGTCGAGTGGGTGCACGGCCGCCTCGACGACGACATCGCCCTGGTCCTGATGGAATACGCCGGCCCACGCAGCTCCGCCACGGCCCCGGTGCCGAGCTGGGAGGTCGGCGCCGCCGACGGGTGAACCGGAAGTGTGTAATCGCTGTCACTTCCGAGATCGGCTTGTCGTTGCCTACCGGCGAGTAATACAGTCTGGAGTTACTGATCGGTAACACCTGTCCGGAAGCGGGGCCAGCGAGCATGACCCACTACAAGAGCAACCTTCGGGACCTCGAGTTCAACCTGTTCGAGGTATTCGGGGCGGACCGGACGTTCGGCCAGGAGCCGTACACGGATCTGGACGTCGACACCGCCCGCAGCTTCCTCTCCGAGGTCGACCGCCTGTCCCGCGAGGACCTGGCCGCCAGCTACACGGACAGCGACCGCAACCCGCCGGTCTTCGACCCGGCCACGCACACCGCGCCGCTGCCGGAGTCGTTCAAGAAGTCCTACCAGGCGTTCATGGACTCCGAGTTCTGGCGCCTCGACCTGCCCGAGGCGCTCGGCGGCACGAACGCCCCGCGCGCCCTCTGGTGGTCGCTGGCCGAGCTGGTGCTCGGTGCCAACGCCCCGGTCTGGATGTACGCCTCCGGCCCGTCCTTCGCCCACGTGCTGCACGTCGAGGGCAACGAGGAGCAGAAGAAGTGGGCCCGACTGTTCATCGAGAAGCAGTGGGGCTCGACGATGGTGCTGACCGAGCCGGACGCCGGCTCGGACGTGGGCGCCGGCCGCACCCGGGCGGTCCAGCAGCCGGACGGCACCTGGCACATCGAGGGCGTCAAGCGCTTCATCACCTCGGGTGAGCACGACCTGAGCGACAACATCGTCCACTACGTGCTGGCCCGCCCGGTCGGCGTGGAGGGCGTCGGCGGCCCCGGCACCAAGGGCCTGTCCCTCTTCGTCGTGCCGAAGTTCCACTTCGACGCCGAGACCGGCGAGCTGGGCGAGCGCAACGGCGTCTTCGCCACAAACGTCGAGCACAAGATGGGCCTGAAGGTCTCCAACACCTGCGAGGTGACCTTCGGCGAGCACGGCGTACCGGCCAAGGGCTGGCTGCTGGGCGACAAGCACGACGGCATCCGCCAGATGTTCATGATCATCGAGTACGCCCGGATGATGGTCGGCACCAAGGCCATCGCCACGCTCTCCACCGGTTACCTGAACGCGCTGGAGTACGCCAAGAACCGGGTGCAGGGAGCCGACCTCGTCCAGCAGGCCGACAAGACCGCCCCCCGGGTGACCATCACCCACCACCCGGACGTGCGTCGCTCGCTGCTCATGCAGAAGTCGTACGCCGAGGGCCTGCGCGCGCTCGTCTGCTACACGGCGAGCTGGCAGGACAAGGTCGCGATCGCCGAGGCGGCCGGTGACGAGAAGGCCACCAAGCTGGCCAAGCGGGTCAACGACCTGCTCCTGCCGCTGGTCAAGGGCGTCGGCTCGGAGCGGGCGTACGAGCTGCTCGGCCACGAGTCGCTCCAGACGTACGGCGGCTCCGGCTTCCTCCAGGACTACCCGCTGGAGCAGTACGTCCGGGATGCCAAGATCGACACCCTCTACGAGGGCACCACGGCCATCCAGAGCCTCGACCTGATCTTCCGGAAGATCGTCCGGGACAACGGCAAGGCCCTGATGGCGGTCGCCGGCGAGATCCAGGAGCACATCACCTCCGAGGCCGGCAACGGTCAGCTCAAGGAGGAGCGTCAGGCGCTCGGCAAGGCGCTCGCCGAGATCCAGAACATCCTCGGCGTGATGACCGGCTGGCTGGGCGAGGCCCAGGCCGGCGACGCCCGCGCGCTCTACAAGGTCGGCCTGAGCAGCCGCCGGTTCCTGCTGGCGATCGGCGACCTGGTGGTCGGCTGGCTGCTGCAGAAGCAGGCGGACGTGGCGCTGAAGGCCCTGGGCGGCGAGGTCTCCGCCACCGACAAGGCGTTCTACACCGGCAAGGTGGCGGCGGCCCGGTTCTTCGCCCGCGAGGTGCTGCCCCGCATCGGCGCGGACCGCCGGATCATCGAGGGCGCCGACCTGGAGATCATGGACCTCCCGGAGGAGGCGTTCTGACCCCTTCCGGGGCGTACCTTCCCTGAAGCATCATTCTCCCCCTCACGACGACGGCCGGCGGACGACATCCCGCCGGCCGTCGTCGTTGGTGGCTCGCAGGTGGATAGGCGCGCCGGTGGGCGGGTAACCGTCGCGGACCACGACCGGAGCACGCCCAAGGGCCATCGCACGGGGGAGTGCAGCGCACATGGGCATTGGCAGCGCCATCTTTCTCATCGCGCTCGGCGCGATCATGACCTTCGCCATCCGGGCCAACGTCTGGTGGATCGACCTGCGCGCGGTCGGCTGGGTCTTCATCCTGGCCGGGCTGGGCGTCCTGCTGACCACACTGTGGTTCTGGCAGGACCGCCGCAAGCGGGCCCGCACCCTCATCGTGGAGGAGAACCGGCTCTCGCATCCGACCGCGATGATGCCGCCCCCGCCGGACCCGCCGCCGCCCACCGCCCCGCCGTCCTGACACCACCCCACGCCCGGCTGCCGCAGCCGGGCGTGGGGTGGTGACTGTTAAGAAGGGGCCCCGCCTCTACCGGAGGCGTTAACAGGGGGCCCCTCCTTACATCTCAGCCGCGGGCGGTGTGGCGGGTGAGGAGGGGCGCGCGGGTGAGGGTGGGCCAGGCGGTGGCGGGTCGGTGCACCACGATGTCGGTGGTGCGCAGGCCGTCCGGATCCGCCCGCTCCGGGTCGAGCAGCGCCGACAGCAGCGAGATGCCCGGGTTGTGGGCGATCAGCAGCACCGTGCCGGCCGTCGGGTCGACGCCACGGACCAGGTCCAGCAGCTCGTCCGGGTGCGCCTCGTACGCGGTCGGCTCGTACCGCACCGCCGGGGTGGAGCCGGCCGGGCCGCCCTCGGCCGGGGATCCCGTCATGCCCATCGCCACGCCGTGCCAGGTCTGCCGGGTGCGCCGGGCCGGCGAGCAGAGCACCACGTCCGGCAGCAACTCGTGGCGGGCCAGCCAGGCGCCCGCCGCGGCGGCGTCGGCGTGGCCCCGGGCGGTCAGCGGCCGCTCGGCGTCCGGGGCGTCCGGGGACTGTTCGGCCTTGGCGTGCCGCAGCAGCACCAACGTCCGCTGACCGTTCCTGCCGTCCGTCATGCGCCCAGCTTGCCTGATTGACGATCAGAGCGCCTGGGTATGTCGATGCGTGCCGCTACCTCATCCATGGCCGCGGCGGGCAAACGCCAGCAGGACGCCAAGGAGGCGACGTCATGGGCATCGGTGCCAGCATCTTCCTCATCGCGGTCGGCGCGATCTTCGCGTTCGCGGTCGACGCCAACCTGGGATGGCTCAACCTCAACGTGGTGGGCTGGGTGCTCATGCTCGCCGGGCTCGCCGGCCTGCTCACCACGCTCTACTTCTGGAACAGCCGCCGCCGCGTGGTCGCCGCCCCGGTGCGCGAGCAGGTCGTCGCGGAGCCGGTGGTGCCGGTGCAGGGCGACCGGGTCGTGCGCGAGGAGTACCGCGAGGTGCGCCGCCCGGGCACGGGCTACCCGGCCTGACCCCACCCCCCAGACCCGAGGGCCCCGCAACGACGCGGGGCCCTCGTGCGTGTCCGGGGTGTCCTCGCGGCGCGTCAGGCGAACAACGCGAAGTAGATCGCGATGTGATGGCAGATCGCCGCGACGAGCGTGCACGCGTGGAAGAACTCGTGGTGGCCGAAGACGGTGGGCCACGGGTTCGGCCGGCGCAGCGCGTAGAACACCGCGCCGACGCTGTAGATCGCGCCGCCGACGCTCAGCAGCACCAGCGCGGTGACGCCGCCGACGTGCAGGATCTCCGGCAGCATCGCCACCGCGACCCAGCCGAGCGCCAGGTAGAGCGGCGCGGAGACCCAGCGCGGCGCGTGCGGCCAGATCATCTTGACCGCGACGCCGGCGAGCGCGCCGCCCCAGACCAGGCCGAGCATGATCGTGGCGTGTCGGGTGTCCAGCAGCAGCGTGCAGAACGGCGTGTAGGTGCCGGCGATGAACACGAAGATCATCGAATGGTCCATCCGGCGCATGATCTGGTAGCCGCGTTCGGACCAGACCCGCCGGTGGTAGAGCGCGCTGGTGCCGAAGAGCCCGCACACGGTGAGGCTGTAGATCAGGCAGCTCACCAGCGGCGCCCACCCGGGCCGGGTGGCGGCGATCGAACACAGCACGATGCCGCAGACGAGTGCGACGAAGAACGCGTACGCGTGGAGCCAGCCGCGCATGCGCGGCTTTCCGATGTCGACCGGCCGGAGCCGGAGCGGTGCGGAGGTGGTCACCTCATCAGGTTACGACACCGTAGGTTACTTGCAAGTAGTGTGGACCGTCACGCCCGACGGCGCGAGGATGACCGGATGCGGATCCGGCCCGTCGGGGCGCACGCCCTGCTGCTCGACTGCGACGACGCCGACCAGGTCGAGGCGTGGCGCGCCGAGCTGTGGCGTCGCCGCGCCACCGGCGACCTGGCCGCCGTCGACATCGTCCCGGCCGCGCTCACCGTGCTGCTCGACGGCGTGCCCGACCCGGAGCCGACCGCCGCCCGCATCGCCGGCTGGCGCCCCCGGGACACCGCCACCGCCGACGCCACCGAGGTCCGGGTGCCCACCGAGTACGACGGGGAGGACCTGCCGACCGTCGCCGACCACTGGGGCGTCGACGTGCCGGCCGTGGTCGACAGGCTTCGGCGCACCCGGTTCCGGGTCGCGTTCTGCGGCTTCGCGCCCGGGTTCGCGTACCTCGCCGGGCTGCCGCCGGAGCTGGCCGTGCCGCGGCTCGCCACCCCGCGTACCCGGGTGCCGGCCGGCTCGGTCGCGCTGGCCGGCCCGTACGCCGGCATCTACCCCGCCGCGTCGCCCGGCGGCTGGCTGCTGGTCGGACGGACCGGGATGGCCCTCTTCGACGTGCGGGCCGACCCACCGGCCCGGCTCACCCCCGGCACCCCGGTCCGGCTGGTGCCGGCGTCGTGATCGAGGTGCTGCGCGCGGGCGCGCTCACCACCGTGCAGGACCAGGGCCGGCCCGGCTGGGCGCACCTCGGCGTCCCGCGCTCCGGCGCGCTCGACCCGGCCGCGTTGCGCCTGGCCAACCGGCTCGTCGGCAACCCGGAGCAAGCCGCCGGCCTGGAGATCACGGTCAGCGGCTGCGTGCTGCGGTTCACCCGGGCGGTCACCGTCGCGCTCACCGGCGCCCCGGCCGACGTGCTCGTCGAGCACCCACCCCGCCGAGGCTCGACAGCCGTCCCGCCGGTGTGGGGCCCGGCCGGCCCGGCACCGACGGCCGTCCGGCCGCGGTGGGGCCCCGCCGGTCCGCCGCCGGCCCGCGTCGATTCCCGGGCGGTGGCCGGCGACCCCGGGTCGCCCGGCGGGCGGGTCCGGCGGCCCGGGGACGTGGGGCGGCCGTTGTCGCTGCCGGCCGGGGCGGTGCTGCGGATCGGACCGGCGCGCGTCGGGGTGCGGACCTGGCTGGCCGTCAGCGGCGGGATCGCGGTGGAGCCGGTGCTCGGCAGTCGCTCCACCGACACGCTGTCCGGCCTCGGGCCGCCGCCGCTGCGGGACGCCGACCGGCTGCCCCTCGGGTCGCCCGCCGGGCCGCCGGCACCGGTCGACCTCACCGTCGGCCCGCCGGTGCCGGACGAGGTGCGGCTGACCGTGCGAGCCGGCCCCCGGCAGGACTGGTTCACCCCGGGAGCGGTCGACAGGCTGTGCCGCGCCGCGTACACGGTCACCCCGGCCAGCAACCGGGTCGGCGCGCGGCTCGCCGGCGCCGCCCTGCCCCGCGCGGTGCCCGGCGAACTGCCGAGCGAGGGCCTGGTGCTCGGCGCGGTGCAGGTGCCGCCGGACGGCCAACCGCTTGTCTTCCTGGCCGACCATCCCACCACCGGCGGCTACCCGGTCATCGGGGTGGTGGACGACGTGACCGCGCTCGCCCAGGCCCGGCCAGGGACTACGGTGAGGTTCCATGGACCTCAACGCTGACCTCGGCGAGGGATTCGGGAGCTGGCGGCTCGGCGACGACGATGCGCTGCTCGGGCTGATCAGCTCCGCCAACGTGGCCTGCGGCTTCCACGCCGGCGACGCGGCCACCATGCACCGGGTCTGTGCCGCCGCCGCCGAGCGCGGCGTCGCCGTCGGCGCCCAGGTCGGCTACCGGGACCTGGCCGGCTTCGGCCGCCGGCACATCGCCTACGACTTCGCCGAGCTGCGCGACGAGACGATCTACCAGCTCGGGGCGCTCGACGCGTTCTGCCGGCTCTACCGCACCCGGGTGCGCTACCTGAAGCCGCACGGCGCGCTCTACCACGCGGCCGCGTGCGACGAGGCGCAGGCCGCCGCGCTGGTGGCGGCGATCAGCGGGTACGACCACGAGCTGCCGGTGCTCTGCCAGCCCGGCACGGTGCTCGCCCAGCTCGCGGCCGGCGCCGGCCTGCGGGTGGTGGCCGAGGGCTTCGCCGACCGCACCTATCTGCCCAACGGCACGCTGGTGCCCCGCAGCGCCCCGAACGCGCTGGTCACCGACCCGGACCAGGTCGCCGTGCGGGCGGTCCGGATGGCCGTCGAGCGGACCGTGGTCGCCGTGGACGGCAGCGTGGTGCCCTGCGCCGTGGAGTCGATCTGCCTGCACGGGGACACGCCGGGCGCGGTGCGGTGCGCCGAGCTGGTGCGGGCCGCGTTGGTCGACGCGGGGGTCACGCTCACTCCGTTCGCGTGAAAGGAGGGGCCCCTTGTTAACGCATTCTGCATAACAAGGGGCCCCTCCTAACACTTGTCAGCTCAGGACTCGTCCAGGCCGCGCAGCACCAGAGGCAGCCGGGTGGCGCCGCCGGTGACCACCCGGACCGGTACGCCCCAGTCCTGGCGGGTCAGGTGGCAGGCGGCGTGCTCCACGTCGGCGTCGCAGGTCGCCGCCTGGGCGGTCACCTGCAACACGCCCTGCGCCACGTCGCCGCTGACCACCAGCCGGCGGGACAGGTCGGTGGTCGTGCCCGCCCCCTCCACCAGCAGCTCCGGCGGGGACGCCGACACCACCAGCCGGGTCGACGGCCCGTACGTCTCGTCGAGCTTCTGCCCCGGCGCCGGCGTGAAGATCACGTCCAGCGTCAGCTCGCCGGCCGTGACATCGGTCGGCCTGCGCTCCAGCCGGTGTCGCGGCCCGGCCACGGTGTTCGCTCCGGCGGCAGTCAGCGCGCCCGGCGCCAGCCGCGTCAACCGGTGCGCGGCCGACTCCACCACCAGCACGTCGCCCTCGGCGGTGATCACCAGATCACTCGGCTCGGCCAGCCCGTCGGCCACGGTGCCGACCTGGCCCGTCTCCGGGTCGAAGCGGCGCACCGCGCCGTTGTAGGTGTCCGCGATCAGCACCGACCCGTCGGGCAGCGCGCACACGCCCAGCGGGTGCTGGAGCAACGCCTGGTCGGCCGGTCCGTCGACGTGACCGAAGTCGAACAGTCCCTGACCGACGGCGGTGTGCATCTCGCCGCCGGCGACCCAGCGGATCGCGCTGGTCTCGCTGTCGGCCACCCAGAGCCGGGAGCCGTCGGCCGAGACCGACAACCCGGAGGGCTGGGCCATCCAGACGTCCGCGAGCGGGCCGTCCCGCAGCGCCTCGACCGTGGTGCCGGCGTACATGCCGGCGGTTCGCCTGATCGGGTCGAACCACCAGAGTTGGTGGATGCCGGCCATCGCCACCACCACCCGGTCGTCGTACCAGGCCACGTCCCAGGGGGAGGAGAGGTCGACCGCGCGGGCGTCGTGCGCGTGGTAGTCGACGGTCGAGCGCCACTGCCGCCCGGTGCCGGCCACCGTGACCACCTCGCCGGAGGAGAGCCGTACGCCGCGCAGCAGGTGGTTGACCGTGTCCGCGACCACCACGTCGTAGCCGGCCACCTCGGCGACGTGCGGGGGCAGCAGGCAGAGCCCCTGCGGCTCGGCGAAGGTGGCGGCGGTCGCCGGGCCGTCGGTCCGGCCCCGCCCGCCCGCGCCGATCCGGCGGAGCACCGTCTCGCCGTCCGGGGCCACCTCGACCAGGGAGTGCCGGGCCGAGTCGGAGACCAGCAGGTTGCCGCCCTCCAGGGCGATCGCCTTGCCGGGGAAGCGCAGCGCCGTCTCCGGCTCGGCCGGCGGCACGTACGGGCCCTCGCCCCGGTGCAGGGTGCCCTTCGCCTCGTGCGTGGCGATCAGGTCGTCGACCAGCCGGGCCAGCCCTTCCGCGTGGCCCTCGCCGGCCATGGTGGCGACCACGTATCCCTCGGGATCGACCACCGAGAGCGTCGGCCACGCCTTCGCCGCGTACTGCTGCCACATGTCCATCTCGGCGTCGTCGAGCACCGGGTGGTGCACGCCGTAGCGCTCGACGGCCGCGGCGAGGGCGTCCGGGTCCTTCTCGTGCTCGAACTTCGGCGAGTGCACCCCGATCACCACCAGCACGTCGCCGTACTTCTCCTCCAGCGGGCGCAGCTCGTCGAGCACGTGCAGGCAGTTGATGCAGCAGAAGGTCCAGAAGTCCAGCAGAACGATCTTGCCGCGCAGGTCGGCAAGCGTGACGGCCTTCCCGCCGGTGTTCAGCCAGGATCGGCCGCGCAGCTCAGGGGCGCGCACTCGGGGAGTCATGACCCCATCGTGCCGCACCCCCGGTCCGGCAGCCCGGGTACCGCCGGGTGAAGAGCCGCACAGGACGGCGCGAAGCGCCCGCCCCCGGTGGGGACGGGCGCTTCGCGGGGCGTTACTGGCCGGCCGGCTTCAGGCAGAGGACCCGGTTGGTGCCGCCGCCCTGGAGGACGACGGTGGGCTGGGACAGGTCGGCGCACTTGTCCTTGTTGTCCACCTTCGACACGATGGTGAACGCGCCCTGCTGGCCGCAGTCGGTGGCCACGGCTGTCGAACCGGACTGCTTGATGCACGAGCCGACCGCCGGGTCGAAGCCCGCCGGCTTGTCCTCACCGTTGATCTTGCCGAGCAGGGCGAGCAGGCCGAGCGGCACGGCGAGGATGAGCACGGCCGCGACCAGCACAGCGGCCAGCACCCGACCGTTGCGTACCTTCGGCGCGGGCGCCTCGGTCTGCGGCTCCGCGTCCGGCTTGAACGCGTCGAAGCGACCCTGGTCCGAGTCGCCCGACGGGCCGTCGGACGACCAGGCCGGCGGCGCCTGCTGCGGCGGCGGGGGGAAGGCGGGCGGGAAGCCGCCCGGCTCACCCCCGGAACCTTGACCGGGTACGGCGACCGAGGCGCGCCCGCCGGCCGGCGGACCGTACGGGTCCTGCTGGCCGGGGCCGCCGAACGGGTCGGGGCGACCGGCGGAACCGTGGAACCCGTCCTGGTGACCGCCGGGGCCGCCGAACGGGTTCTGCTGCCCGCCCGGCGCGCCGAACGGGTCACGCGGACCAGCCGGCTGGTCGCCGTCGTGCGGGTGCACGCCGTTGGCGGGACGGTTGTTGCCGGGCGGGTCGACGAAGGACGGCACGCCGACCGGGAACGGCGGCGGGCCGGCCGGCGACGACGGCTCGGCGTAGCCACGCGGTTCGTCGTCGTCGGGCCGGGACTGCGGGCCGCCGAAGCCGGCCGGGCCGTCCTGGCCCGGGTAGCGGTGCGCGTCGTCCGACCGGGACCGCGGGCCGCCGAAAGCGGCCGGGCCGTCCTGGCCGGGGTAGCCGTGCTCGTCGGAGCGGGACTGGCCGCCGAAGCCGGCCGGGCCGTCCTGGCCGTGCTCGTCCGAGCGGGACTGCGGGCCGGGGTAGCCGTGCGGCTCGTCCGAGCGGGACTGCGGGCCGCCGAAACCGGCCGGGCCGTCCTGGCCGGGGTAGCGGCGCGCGTCGTCCGACCGGGACTGCGAGCCGCCGAAGGCAGCCGGGCCGTCCTGGCCCGGGTAGCCGGGTGCGTCGTCCGGGCCCTCGTTCTCCTCGGGCTCCGGTCGGGCCGGCCGACCGTACACCCGGGGCTGCGGCGTGGCGGTGCCGGTCGGGTGCACGGGCTGGTCGGTGGGCGGAGTCACCCGGCTGGCCACCGGCACCGAGGCGCTGGCCGAGACCGCGCCGGCCGGACCCGCCTCGGGCGACACGCGCGGGCCGGGAACGACCGGACCGGCCGGCGACTGCGGCTCCTCCTGGCCGGACCGGGAGGCGCCCCAGCCGGTGTCACCGCGCTCCGGCTCGTACGCCTGGGGTTCACGCTCGGCCGGTCCGAACTGCGCGGCGGCCGGGTGGTCGGCGGGCGGCGAGGCGGCCAGGGCGGCGCCCGGCACGCGCTGGCCCTGCGCGGGCAGCGGCACCGCGTTGCCGGGGGCGATGCCCGGCGCGGGCGCCGGCTGGTAGGCCGGGCCGTCGTCGTTCGACTGCCAGCCGCGTGACGGCGCCGGCTCGGCCTCGTCGGCCCGGCCCCACGCCTCGGCGGGGGACCAGGGCTCGGCGTCCGGCACCGCCGGACGCTCGGGCGCGCGCTCGCCGGTGTTGCCGCCCCAGCCGGACGGCGCGTCGGGAGTGGGTACGGAGGCGCTGGCCCGGGCCGGCGCCTCGGCGGCACCCCAACCGGGCTGCGCCGGCTCGTCCGCCGGCCGCTCGGTCTCCCGGTGCGGCGCGGCGGCGGCGCCGTTCCAGCCGGTCGTCCGGGGCTGCTCCGGCTCGCCCCAGGCGTTCGCCTGCGGCGCCTCGGTCGGAGCGCCGGCTCGTCCGCCGGCCGCCCAACCGCCGGAACGGTCGGGATCGTCGTCCCGGTTGGACTCGTCCCAGCCGCCGGGCCGGTTCTCGGCCTGCGGCGCGGGCCAACCGCTGGAGCGGGCCGGGTCGTCGTGCTGCGGTGCGCCGGCCGGGCTCCAGCCGCCGGAGCGCTGCGGGTCGTCCTCGGCGCGACCGTCCTGGTCGGACTGCTCCGGAGTGGACCATGCCTGGTCCGGGCGGGCCGCACCGGGCACGGAGACCTTGGCGGCGGCCCGGGCGGGCGGGTCGGCCGGCGGCCAGGTGGCACTGCCCTGCTGACCGGGCGGAGCCCAGGCCGGCTGCGGGTCGCGTGCGGTCCAGCCGCCTGAGGTGTGGGGGTCGTCGGCCGGCTCGTCGCGCGGCGTCCAGCCGCCGGAGCGGTGGGCGTCGTCGGCCGGCTCGTCACGGGGCGTCCAGCCGCCGGAGCGGTGGGGGTCGTCCGGCGGCGCGCCGGCGCCGACCGCCCAGCCACCGGAGTGGCCCGCGTCGTCGCCCTGCGGCGCGGAGCCGCCGGCGCGGTGGGCGTCGTCCGGGCCGACGGGGGTGACCCAGCTCTCGTTCGGCACGGTGGCCGGCGCGGGGACGTAGCCGGTGCCGCGCGGGCCGGCGTCGCCGGGCTGCGCCCAGGCCGGCTGCTCGCCCGACTGGCCGCCCGCGCCCCAGGAGGGGCGGTTCGGCTCGGCTGCGGCCCAGGCCGGCGGTGCCGGCTCGGCGGGGTTGTTCGGCGGAGCCGCGGCCCAGGTCGGCGGCATCGGTCCGGGACGGTCCGGGCCGGCCTGCTCGGCCGCGCCCCATGCGGGCGCGCCCTGGCCGGGGCCGGTCCAGGAGGGCGTGCCCTGGTCGGGACCGCCCCAGGCGGACTGCGGGCCGCGGCCCGCCGGCTCGGCGGGCGGGGGCACCTGGGCGCTGGCCCGGCCGGTGGCCTGCTGGCCCGGGGGCGGGCCCCAGGCCGGGGGCTGGTCGTCCGCTCCGGCCCAGGCCGGGGTCGACGGGGCGGGCCGGCCGGCCGGCGGGGGCGGAGCCCAGCCGAGGTCGGGCGTGCCGGGGTACCCGTTGTCCTGTTGCGACGGCTGATCGCCGTACGGCACCGGTCCGCCGGTGCCCGGCGACACCTCGCCCGGCTCCTGGCCGGGGCGGTGCGGAGCCTCGGACGTCATGGGTGCGCCTCCTCCATCACAGGTCGGCCGCCGGTGCCGGTCGGAGACCGTCGGCACGGCTGCCGGCGTCGCCGGCGGGTACCGGCCGTGCGGGCTCCCCGCACGGTATCCGGTGGTCGCCGGAGTGCGCTCGGGGGAGCCTCGGCCGTCACCGACCGTCACCGGGCGACGTCGATGAGTTTCGCTTTCCCGAGTCGATCCGGAGGCGGCCGGTTGGCGGCCGTGCCAACCGTACCGGGCGGTGGGGCGGGGTGGAATCCCGGTGCCGGACGACCCGGAACGCCGAAGACCCGCCCGGTGGACCGGGCGGGTCTTCGAACTGGAGGAGGTGAGAAAGGTCGGTGGCGTCAGCTCATGTGACGCTGGGCGATGGCGAGAAGCTCCTCGCGGACCGCGGGCGAGTTGGCGGAACGCAGCGCGTGCTCGATGGCGCGGGCGCGGCGGTTGGCGTCGCGGCGGGTGCGGATTCGCTCGATCATGCTCATCTTGGGTCTCTCCTCCTGGCTATTCGGTTGTCAGCCCTTGATGTCTCTATTGAAGCGCACCGAGCGGCCAAATTCCATCGATTAGAAGGTGAGCTGAGCCACCTGCCTAAGGATCGTAGGTCCAGAGCCCCGTCGAGCCGACGATTTCGCCACCCAACGGCAACGGCCGGTGTGCCGGGCGTTCACCCGTGGCACACCGGCCGTCGCCGGAGCGGTGGATCAGGTCCAGGCGAGCAACGCCGCCTCCGGGTCGGCCAGGAAGTCCCCGATGTCGCGGAGGAACTTCGACCCCAGCTCACCGTCAACGATCCGATGGTCGAAGGAGAGGCCGAGCGTGGTGACCAGGCGCGGCTTCACCTTGCCCTTGTGCACCCACGGCTGCTCGCGTACCGCGCCGAAGGCCAGGATCGCCGACTCGCCCGGAGGCAGGATCGGCGTGCCGGTGTCCACGCCGAAGACGCCGACGTTGGTGATGGTCAGCGTGCCGCCGGACATGTCCGCCGGGGAGGTCTTTCCCGCCTTCGCGGTCTGCACCAGCGCCGTCATCGCGTCCGCCAGCTCGCGCAGCGAGAGCCGGCCGGCGTCCTTGATGTTCGGCACGATCAGGCCACGCTCGGTGGCCGCCGCGATGCCCAGGTTGACGTACTCCTTGACCACGATCTCGTCGCCGGCCCAGGTCGAGTTGACCATCGGGTGACGCCGGACCGCCAGCAGCACCGCCTTGGCGACCAGCAGCAGCGGCGAGACACGCACGTCGCGCCACTCACGCCTGTCGCGCAGCCGGTCCAGCGCCTTTATCGCCCGGGTCACGTCGACGGTCAGGAACTCCGTCACGTGCGGGGCGGTGAACGCCGAGCGGGACATGTTCTCCGCGGTCAGCTTGCGTACCCCCTTGACCGGGATGCGCTGCTCGCGGTCCGCGCCGAAGCTCGCGACCGACGCGGCCGGGGCCGCGACCGCCGGCGACGCGGTCGCCGCCGGAGCCGCGCCCACCGCCCGCTGTACGTCCTCGCGGGTGATCGAGCCCAGCGGACCGGAACCGGTAAGCGTGGACAGGTCGACCCCGAGGTCCTTGGCGAGCTTGCGGACCGGCGGCTTGGCCAGCACCGGACCGGAGATCCGACCGTTGCCGTTCACCGCAGGCGCAGGCGCGATCGGGGCCGGCGCGGGAGCGACCGGCGCCGCCGCCGCGGCCTGCGCCGGCACGTCACCCTTGCGGGCCCGGCGCTTGGCCGGCGCGTTGCGTGGGCCGTAGCCGACCAGCACGGCGGTACGACCACCCGGGGCGGCGCCGCCGATCAGGCCCGGCTCGACCATGCCCTCGGCCGGCGCGACCTCCACCGCGGCCAGCGACGCGGCCGACGGGGTGGGCAGCGCCTCGGCCGGCGTGCCGGTCGTCGACTGCTCCACCGGCCCGGCGCCCGGGTCGGTGTCGATCGCGATGATCGGCACACCGACCTCGACCGTCGAACCCTCCGGGTGGAAGATCGCCTGGACCCGGCCGGCCCACTTCGCCGGGATCTCGACCGCCGCCTTCGCGGTCTCCACCTCGACGATCGGCTGGTTCAGCTCGATGTCGTCGCCCACCTTGACCAGCCAGGCGAGGATCTCGCCCTCGGTCAGGCCCTCGCCCAGGTCGGGCAGGTTGAACTCCTTGATCCGGGACATGCCGCTCACCAGCCGAAGGTGCGGTCGACGGCGTCGAGTACCCGGTCGAGGTCCGGCAGGTACTCCTCCTCCACCCGGGCGGCCGGGTAGGGGACGTCGAAGCCGGTCACCCGCAGCACCGGGGACTCCAGGGAGTAGAAGCACTCCTCGGTGATCCGGGCCGCGATCTCCGACCCGAGGCCCAGGTTGCCCGGCGCCTCGTGCACGACCACGCAGCGGCCGGTGCGCTTCACCGACTCGTACGCGGCGGTCAGGTCCAGCGGCGAGAGCGTCCGCAGGTCGATGACCTCCAGCTCCCGGCCGTCCTCGGCGGCGGCGGTGGCCGCGTCCAGCGCGGTGCGCACCATCGGGCCGTACGCCAGCACGGTGGCATCCGTGCCCGGCCGGGCGACCCGCGCGCTGTGCAGCGGGTACGCGTCGGTGAGCGGGGCGTCCAGGTCGACCTGACCCTTCTCCCAGTAGCGCCGCTTCGGCTCCAGGAACACGATTGGGTCGTCCGACGCGATGGCCTGCTGGATCATCACGTACGCGTCCTGCGGGTTGGCGCAGGTGACCACCTTGAGACCGGCGGTGTGCGCGAAGTACGCCTCGGGCGACTCCGAGTGGTGCTCGACCGCGCCGATGCCGCCGCCGTAGGGGATCCGGATGACCATCGGGATCCGCACCTTGCCCTGCGAGCGGTAGTGCATCTTCGCCACCTGCGACACGATCTGGTCGTACGCGGGGTAGACGAAGCCGTCGAACTGGATCTCGCAGACCGGCCGGAAGCCGCGGATGGCGAGGCCGACCGCGGTGCCGATGATGCCGGACTCGGCGAGCGGGGTGTCGATCACCCGCTGGTCGCCGAAGTCCTTCTGCAGGCCGTCGGTGATGCGGAACACGCCGCCGAGCTTGCCGACGTCCTCGCCCATGATGACGACCTTCGGGTCGTTCTCCAGGGCCCGCCGCAGGCCGGTGTTGAGCGCCTTGCCGAGGGTGAGCGTCTCCGTGGCCATCAGTGCGCGCTCCCCTCGAACGACTCCATGTACTGCGAGAACCGGGCCCGCTGCTCGTCCAACTCGGCTGAACCGTGCGGGTAGACGTGGTCGAACATGCTGACCGGCTGCGGGTCGGGCATGTTGAGCACCCGCTCGCGCAGGTGCACCGACTCGGTGCGGGCCTGCTCGTCGACCTCGGCGAAGAACGACTCGTCGACGATCTGCTGCTTGAGCAGGAACGCCTTCATCCGGGCGATCGGGTCCTTGGCCTGCCATGCCTCGACCTCGCTGGCGATCCGGTAACGCGTCGGGTCGTCGGAGGTGGTGTGCGCGCCCATCCGGTAGGTGTACGCCTCGATCAGCGACGGGCCCTGACCGTTGCGCGCGGTGTCCAGCGCGTGCCGGGTCACCGCGTACGAGGCGAGCACGTCGTTGCCGTCCACCCGGACGCCGGGGAAGCCGAAGCCGCCGGCCCGCCGGTAGAGCGGGACGCGGGTCTGGCGCTCCAGCGGCTCGGAGATGGCGTACTGGTTGTTCTGGCAGAAGAAGACCAGCGGGGCGTTGAACACGCTGGCCCAGACGAACGACTCGTTGACGTCGCCCTGGCTGGTGGCGCCGTCACCGAAGTAGGCGATCACCGCCTCGCCGTCCTCGCCGCCGGTCTTGCCGTCCATCGCGACACCCATGGCGTACCCGGTCGCGTGCAGGGTCTGCGCCCCGATCACGATCGTGTACATGTTGAACTTGAACTCGTTCGGGTCCCATCCGCCCTGGTCGACGCCGCGGAACAGGCCGAGCGGCATGATCGGGTCGATGCCGCGGCAGTAGAGGACGCCGTGCTCCCGGTAGGTCGGGAAGGCCATGTCCTGCGCGCGCAGCGCCCGCCCGGAGCCCACCTGCGCGGCCTCCTGGCCCAGCAGGCTGGCCCACAGGCCCAGCTCGCCCTGCCGCTGCAGGGCGGTCGCCTCGGCGTCCAGCTTGCGGACCAGGACGAGGTCCCGGTAGAGGCCGCGGTACTCGTCGTCGGTGAAGTCGACGCGGTATTCGGTCCCGTCCGGACCGAGCGCGGTCTCGATCCGCTCACCCTCGGGGGTGAGCAGTTGTACGAGTTCCGGTTCGCCGGTCGCGGCGGCGCGCCTGGTACGGGGTGCGGCCCGCTTGCTGCGGGTGGCGGCCCCGGGGTCGCCCTTTGCCATCCGTCTCTCCCTGTCTGTCTGCGCCGCGCCGGGGGTGACCCGAGCCGCGCACCTCGTGCGCCCGCCCGGCTGCTGCCGGGTCGGTCCCTGGCGACCGCGCCTAGCCCCGGTGAGGGTTGCCGCGCGGCGTGAGCCGGGGTCCGTCGGGGGACCCAGGCCCGGGAGCGCCGGCGCCGTTCCGCACCAGCCGCGGGGTGCGCGGAGGTGGCGGCTGCGTTGCCGTCGTGCCTGAATGATTGCAGAGGAGGTGAGCGGGCCCACAGTATGGCCTCCCCCGCCGGCGAGGTTCCATCGGGTTCGTGACGCATAGACGCTTTTGTCGGATAGGCCACCTCGGGCCGTCGGACAAATTGTGTGTCGACACGCGGTTGCGGCTGGTGGACTGAGCGTCACTGAGCCAAGCTGACGGGGAGCCATCGCGCGGCATTTGTCCTAATATCTGCGTGTGCTCGTCCGTCCCGTCGACGCGTACGAGGAGTGTGCCGGTGTTCGAGCCAGAGGGTCCTCCCGGTGCTCCCTTCCTCGGCCGGCACCGGGCGACGTCCGCCACCCGCTACCGCCGGGTGGTCGGCGCGCACCGCGCCCCCGGGGCCGGCGGCCCCAGCCGCGGCTACCTGCTGACCGTGGCGCTGCTCGCCGGCACCGCGTCGATGCCGATCCTCGCCGCGATCAGCACCGGCACCGCGTCGGTGGGAAACAGCGCCCTGCCCGATGCGGGCACCCGGTTCATCCCCACCCCGTCGGTCGGTCCGGTGGTCATCCCGCTGCCCCAGACCACCCAGGGGCCGGCGCTCCCGGTGCCCACGCCGGCGGTCGGCGTCACCACCATCGCGCCCCCGCGACCGGTGCTTCCGGCGGCCCCGTCCCTGCCCGACGACAGCGACCTGGGTTCCGGCCGCCGGTCCCGGCCGTCCGTCGTGCCGGCGCCGCCGCCCGTGCCCACCCGACCCGCGCCGGTCCGACCACCGCGACCCTCCCCGGTGCCCTCGCCCTCGCCGTCGGACCAGATCCCCTCGAGCCCGACACCCGAGCCGTCCGTGACCTCCGCCACGCCCGAGCCCACCGGCACCACGTCCGAGCCGACACCGAGCGACGGACCGGAACCGACCACCACGCCGCCCGACCAGTCGCCGACACCCAGCCCCACCACCGCACCCACGGCCACGGCAACCGCCACCGCCACGGCCACCGCGGAGCCGAGCCGGTCCCCGCAACCGAGCCGCTCCGCGACGCCGAGCGCCACACCCGCATGACCGGCCCGGGCTCGCCGGCCGGCGCGAGGATCAGGCGGGGTCGTCGGTGAGCCGGTGCCGGTTCGCCTCGATCCAGGCGTTCAACGCCTCCGGATCGTCCGGGTCCACCCCGTCCGCCATGAGCTGCGCCACCGCCGCGGTGGCCGGGCTGCGCCGCTCACCGGTGCTGTAGAGCCGGGCGAACTCCGGGACCATCTCGGTGATCGCCTCGTCCGTCCGCTCGGCCGCGGCCGGCGACAGCCCACGCTGCCGGGCCGCGTACGCCGCCCAGGCACGCAGCACCCGGGGCAGCATCGCGGCGTCGTCCATGTCGAGCACGGCGCGGCGGTGCACCCAGTCGAGCAGGAACAGCTCGGCGACCATCGGGCTCCACCGCATCGGATCCGCGTCCGGGAAACTCGCCGCGTGGTCCAGCAGCAGGCCCAGGCAGAAGTGCAGGGAGGCCAGCTCGCCGTCGGCCACCTCGGGCAGACCGAACCGGGTCGCCTCGGGCGAGTCGAGGAAGGCGCGCACCAGCCGGGTCCGTTCCTCGTCCGTCGGCGGCGGCGTCACGGTCGGACCGGCTGCCCGGGCCGGCCCGGGCAGGGCGGCCAGCCGGGCGCCCACCAGGGCCCGATCGGTGGCGAGCGAGCCCTGGGCGGGCAGCTCGCCGAGGTCGTCGGTGACCGCCAGGTGCCGGCTCACCTCCGCGCGCATCCGGACCGGGTCCTCGGTGCGGAACCAGGTCAGCTCGTCCTCGGTGCAGATCTCCCGGGCCTGCTCCACGATCCGGGCCGCCGGGCCGCCGACGAACACGTCCTTGGTGATGCCGATGTTGTGGTCGACGAGGGCCACCAGGGCGTGCTCCGGGCCGCCATGCTCCTCGTCGTCGTAGGCGAACGTGGCGAGATAGGAGGTCTGGTCGCCGTACACGTCGCCATAGGCCCAGGTGCCGGTGAGGCGCACCCGGCCGAGCTGGCCGGCCCAGGCCGGAGCGAGCGCGCCGGGCCTGACCCGGGCGGCGCCCGTGGCGTCCGGCACCAGGGTGGCGAAGACGGCGCGGATCGTGGTCGCGGCGGCACTGCGCCGGCGGGACGTGGCGGCCAGGAAGCCGGCCACGAACTCGCGGACGGCCTGCTCCCGGTCGTGCTCGGCGACGGCGTAGACGCTGCCCAACAGCGCGGCGCCGAGCATCTCCGCGTCCAGCGCGGAGTCGAGCCTCGTCACGTCGCGCGCGGCGTGCAGCACCGCGTCGTAAGGGGTCTGTGGCGTGGCCATGCATCGACCCTACGCCGCGCGGTCGGCGACCACACCGGTCAGCGCGCCGGGTTCAGCGCCGCTCGGCCTCCCGCAGCGCCTCCCGAGCCGCGCCGTAACGCGCCAGCACCGCCCAGACCGGGTCCAGCACGTACTTCTCGCCGACGCTGCCCACCGAGGTGAGCAGGCGCTGCTCGGCGCGGCGTCGGGCCCGCCGGGCCGCCCAGCCGACCACCGGCCGGGTCAGCGCCGCGACCAGCAGCCCGGCCAGCAGGCCGCCCAGCAGCAGCACGGTCGGCCAGGGCACGTCACCGAGCCTCGGGTGCTCCAGCGGGGGCAGGCCGAGGAAGCGCAGCGCGTAGCCCAGGAGCAGCCAGAGCAGCCCACCCAGCGCGGCGAGCGTGACCAGCCACTGGATCGCGCCGACCACCCGCCACCAGGCGGGCCGCCGGTCCATGCCCAGGTCGGTGGCCGCGACCGCATGGTCCAGCGCGCCCGGCAGGTCGGTCAGCCGGGACCGGGCCGCGGCGGTCACCGCGGCCGGCCAGGGCGCCGGCAGGTCGGTGCTGGAGCGGTCGGCCACCGCCCGGATGGCCAGGTGCAGCGACGACCGCTGCGCGGCGGTCGGATCGGGTACGGAGGTGGCCGAGATCAGGCTCTCCGCCGGCGCCTCCGGGTCACGCCCGGGCAGGTGCAGCCGGCGCAGCGGATCCGGGCGCAGCTTCCGCCAGCTCCGCACCAGCGGCCAGCCGGTGCTGCTCACCGCCCGGTGCCGGTAGGCGCCCTCGACGGCCTGCGCCACGGTCGGCACGCCGGCCGCCCCGGCGAGCGCCCGGGTCAGCTCCTGCGCCGAGGCGTCACCCGGCCGGGTGCGCGGCGGCTCCGGGCCGACGAGCGGTTCCAGATCCGCCACCACGGCGTCCACGTCGCCGGAGAGCCGGCGCAGGGCCGCCTGCCGTTCGGCGACCGTCTTCTCCAGCTCGGCCCGCAGCCCGGCCAGCCCGGCCGGATCCGTGGCCACGGTGGGCAGCAGCGGCACCCCGCCCAGCCCGTCGGCGTCGAGCAGCCGACGCAGGTCGTCGAGGACCGTGGGCAGCTCGGTCGGGTGCAGCCGGTCGGCCTGGTTGAGCACCACCACCGTGACGTCCTTGTGCCGGTGGAACTCACGCAGGTAGCTAGTGTGGATCACGCGGTCGGCGTACTTCTGCGGGTCGACCACCCAGACCACGAGGTCGACCAGGCCGAGCAGCCGGTCGACCTCCAACCGGTGGTGCTGCTGCACCGAGTCGAAGTCGGGCAGGTCCAGCAGGACCAGACCGTGCAGCGTGGACTCGTCGTCGCCGTCCAGCGGGCTCTCCCGAACGAACCGGTGCCGCGGCAGCACGCCGACCCAGTCGAGCAGCCGGACCGCGCCGTCGAGCGGACCCCACACGCAGGCGTGGGCCACGCCGGTGGTCGGCCGGCGCACGCCGACCGGGGAGAGATCCATCCGAGCCAGCGCGTTGAACAGGCTGGACTTGCCGCTGCCGGTGGCGCCGGCCAACGCGACCACGGTGTGCCGGCCGGAGAGGGCGAGCCGGTCACCGGCCCGCTCGACCACCGTGTGCCCGGCCACCAACTGGGCGTCCGGCACCTGGCCGTCCACCGCGCGGAGGAACCGCTGGACCGCCTCCAGGCGCGCGATCAGGACGTCCGGGTCGACCCGCTGGTCGGCCCGGAGCGCCTCGCGCACCCGCCCCACGATGTTCGTCACGGTGCCATCTCAGTTCGCGACTGCGGGGCTCGCAAGCCCGGCTCGCTCCTCGCGCTCACGGGCGGCCGTCCTCTTGGGGGGTGGGCAGCGGGGTGTCGCCGGACAGGCCGCTGCGGTGCCGGGCCCGTTCGACGGTGACCGCGGCCCGGCGCAGCGCCTGACCGGCGTCGCCGGCCGGGCGGGCGGCCTCGGTGCGGGCCAGGAACCGGGCGGCCTCCTCGGTCAGCAACGCGCCGACCCGGTCGAGCAGGTCGACCCGCGCCTTGCGGGCGAGGTTCCGCACCGCCTGGTCGCCGAAGATGGCCTGGAGCACGGTCTGGCCGGCGACCGCGGTGCCGGTGCCCGCGGCCACCTCCAGCCCGGTCGGGATGAACGCGGTGGAGGCGAAGACGCCGATCATGACGGCCAGCCCGGTGGCGTTGACGGCGTACGCGGCCG
This sequence comes from Micromonospora sp. NPDC051300, assembly GCF_044455315.1. Taxonomy (NCBI): domain Bacteria; kingdom Bacillati; phylum Actinomycetota; class Actinomycetes; order Micromonosporales; family Micromonosporaceae; genus Micromonospora; species Micromonospora sp. NPDC051300. The sequence goes on from NZ_JBITEP010000029.1 coordinate 30,111, forward strand.
TGCGGGCCACGAAGCGCCTGTCGCCGCCCTCCACCCGGACCAGCTCCAGCACCGCGCGCTGCCAGTCACGGACCAGTTGCTCGGCGCGCGCCGGCAGGTCGGCCGAGGCGTGCGCCAGCTCCGGTTCGAGCAGCGCCGCGCCGGCCGGGTGCGCCTTCCACCCGGTGTACGCGTTCTCCGCCGCCTCGGCGGCCACCCCGCGCAGCAGCGTGACCAGTTGGGACTCGATCGCCGTGCGCAACTCCGCGGACGGGGCCGGTCGCCCGGTGACCGCCGCGACCATCCGGTCGCGCAGCCGCCCGATGCGCGCCTCCAGACTGCGGAAGAACTCGCCGGTGCCGACGAACTCCTGCCAGCGGGCCAGCACCTCGCCCCGGAGCAACCGGCCGTCCTTGAGCCCCTGGTCGACGGTGCGCTCGGCGCCCCGGTAGGCGGCCCGGACCCGTTCGTCGAGCGCCTCGGCGGCGGCCACCTGCTCGTCGGCGGCGTCGGCCAGGCCCTCGACCACCGGGTGCAGGGCGGCCAGCGCGCCGTCGAGCGTCTGCCGGACCACCGCCGAGCGGGCCTCCGCGTCGCCGGCGAGGCGGGCGAACCACCCGCTCAGCGGGGCGGTCATCCGGTCGGGCAGCAGCCCCTGCCCGTCCACCCAGGTCTCCGGCAGCACGAACAGGGGCGCGGCGCCCAGCTCCTGGCTGGCCAGCATCTGCGACAGGTGGGCGGCGATCTCGTCGGCCGCCTCGGGCGGGACCCGGTCGAGCACCATGGCCACGGCGGTGCCGCGCGCCCGGGCGCTGCGCAGCAACTCCCAGGGGACGGCGTCGGCGTAGCGCGCGGCGGTGGTGACGAACAACCACAGGTCGGCGGCGGCGAGCAACTGCCCGGCGAGCGCCCGGTTGGCGTCGACCACCGAGTCGATGTCGGGGGCGTCGAGGAAGGCCAGGCCCGGCGGCAGCGCCGGGGCGGTGACCAGTTGCAGGGTGCCGGCCTGCTCGCTCGGGTCGGTGGTGCGGGTCAGCCCGGGCAGCAGCTCGCCCTGGCGGAACCAGGCCGCGTCGGCGGGGTTGCAGACCAGGACCGGCGAGCGGGTCGTCGGGCGGAGCACGCCTGCCGCGCTGACCCGGGCCTGGACCAGGCTGTTCACCAGCGTCGACTTGCCGGCGCCGGTCGAGCCGCCGACCACCACCAGCAGCGGGGCGTCCAGGCGGGCCAGCCGTGGCAGCAGGTAGTCGTCGAGCTGGTCGGTGAGGCTGCGGGCGGCGTGCCGGGCCGACTCGGCCGAGGGAAGCGTCAGCGGGAAGCGAGCCGCGTCGATCGCGGACCGCAGGCCGGCGAGCGCGGCGGGCAGCCCCGAGGCGTCTCCGCCGGGCGGCTCCGCGCCGTCGGTGGTTCCGGTGCGGGCGGCGACGGCGGGCGCGCCGGCACGGGTGGCGGGATCGCCATGCGTCGTCACCGCTAAAGCGTGCCCGACCGACGCAAGGTAAGACAACCGGACGGTAATAACGGTCAGGTTGCGCCGAGTCGACTCAACCTCGACTTGCGGTTTGCCGACGGCGTGGCACTATTGAGTCAAGTTCACTCAACTTGTGGTGCGGCCGCCTCCGGGCGACCCCGCCGGGCAGGTCGTCCGACCTGCTCACCCGTTACGAAGCGAGGAAGCGAACATGGCACGTGCGGTCGGCATCGACCTCGGCACGACGAACTCCTGCGTCAGCGTTCTCGAGGGCGGTGAGCCCACCGTCATCGCCAACGCCGAGGGCTCGCGGACGACTCCCTCGATCGTCGCGTTCGCCCGCAACGGCGAGGTGCTCGTCGGTGAGGTCGCCAAGCGCCAGGCGGTGACCAACCCCGACCGGACCATCCGCTCGGTCAAGCGGGAGATCGGCACCAACTGGACCGTCGACATCGACGGCAAGAAGTACACCCCGCAGGAGATCTCCGCCCGGACGCTGATGAAGCTCAAGCGGGACGCCGAGGCCTACCTGGGCGAGCAGATCGCGGACGCGGTGATCACCGTCCCGGCCTACTTCAACGACGGGCAGCGCCAGGCCACCAAGGAGGCCGGTGAGATCGCCGGCTTCAACGTGCTGCGGATCGTGAACGAGCCGACCGCGGCGGCCCTGGCGTACGGCCTGGACAAGGGCTCCAAGGAGCAGACCGTCCTGGTCTTCGACCTCGGCGGCGGCACCTTCGACGTGTCGCTGCTGGAGCTGGCCGAGGGCGTGGTCGAGGTCAAGTCGACGAGCGGCGACAACCAGCTCGGCGGCGACGACTGGGACCAGCGGATCATCGACCACCTGGTGAAGACGTTCCGTGGCGAGCACGGCATCGACCTCTCCCAGGACAAGATGGCCATGCAGCGGCTCAAGGAGGCGGCCGAGAAGGCCAAGATCGAGCTGTCCGCCGCCACCACCAGCAACATCAACCTGCCGTACATCACCGCCGGCTCCGCCGGCCCGCTGCACCTCGACGTGACGCTGAGCCGCGCCGAGTTCCAGCGCATGACGCAGGACCTGCTGGACCGCTGCAAGGGCCCGTTCGAGCAGGCCGTCAAGGACGCCGGGATCAAGGTCTCCGACGTCGACCACGTCATCCTGGTCGGCGGCTCGACCCGGATGCCGGCCGTCACCGACCTGGTCAAGCAGCTCACCGGCCGCGACCCGAACAAGGGCGTCAACCCGGACGAGGTCGTCGCCGTCGGCGCCGCCCTCCAGGCCGGCGTGCTCAAGGGCGAGGTCAAGGACGTCCTGCTGCTCGACGTGACCCCGCTGAGCCTGGGCATCGAGACCAAGGGCGGCATCTTCACCAAGCTCATCGAGCGCAACACCACCATCCCGACCAAGCGCTCCGAGGTCTTCACCACGGCCGACGACAACCAGCCGTCGGTGCTGATCCAGGTGTTCCAGGGCGAGCGCGAGATCGCGGCCTACAACAAGAAGCTCGGCACCTTCGAGCTGACCGGCCTCCCGCCGGCGCCGCGCGGCGTGCCGCAGATCGAGGTCACGTTCGACATCGACGCCAACGGCATCGTCAACGTGCACGCCAAGGACCTCGGCACCGGCAAGGAGCAGAAGATGACGATCACCGGCGGCTCCTCGCTGCCGAAGGACGACATCGAGCGCATGCGCCGGGACGCCGAGGAGCACGCCGACGAGGACAAGCGCCGTCGCGAGGAGGCGGAGACCCGCAACGTCGCCGAGGCGCTCCAGTGGCAGACCGAGAAGTTCCTCGCCGAGAGCGGCGACAAGCTGCCGGCGGAGAACCGTGACCAGCTCAACGAGGCGCTCGGCGAGCTGCGCAGCGCCCTCGGCGGGCAGGACATCGAGAAGATCAAGGCCGCGCACGAGAAGCTGGCCCAGGTCTCCCAGCAGGCCGGTTCGCTGCTCTACGCCCAGCAGCAGGAGGGCGAGCCCGGCGCCCAGGGCGCCCCGGGCGCCGGCGCGACCGGCCCGGGTGCCGGCGCCGGTGCGACAGGTGGCCCGCAGGCCGGCGGCGCCGACGACGTGGTCGACGCGGAGATCGTGGACGAGGACAAGAAGTGACAGTCGGTCCCCGACACGACTCGCACCGCAGAGGGATGAGGTAACCGCATGACGGACAAGCCACGAGCGGCCGACCCGGGCTCCACCGGGTCGGCGCCGGGTGGCTCCCCGGGCGCCGGCAAGGACGCCGGCGACGAGCCGCGGGTCGTCATCCGCGACAAGCACAAGCTCGGCAAGGTGACCGAGGAGCCGGCTAACGACGCCTCGGCCGCCGACGCCGCCGCCGACGCGCCCGCCGAAGGGCTGGTCGAGGAGGCCGAGGTCGTGGTCGACGAGATCGTCGGCGAGGCCGACGTCTCCGGCCCGCCCGTGGTCGACGCGCCCGCCGAGCCGAACGGGGAGAGCGCCGGCACGACGGCCCCGCTCGGCGCCGAACTGGAGTCGCTCCGCTCCGACCTGGAGGAACGCACCCGCGACCTCCAGCGGGTCTCGGCGGAGTACGCCAACTACCGCAAGCGGGTCGACCGCGACCGCAACCTGGTCCAGGAGCAGGCGACCGGCGGGGTGCTCACCGCGCTGCTGCCGATCCTCGACGACCTGGACCGGGCCCGTGAGCACGGCGACCTGGTGGGCCCGTTCGGCAGCGTGGCCGAGCAGCTCACCGGGGCGCTGGGCAAGTTCGGCCTGACCGCGTTCGGCGAGCAGGGCGACCCGTTCGACCCGACCCGGCACGAGGCGGTGGCCCACCAGACCTCCGCCGACGTGACCGAGCCGACCTGCGTGCAGGTCATGCGCCGGGGCTACCAGCTCGGCGAGCGGCTGCTGCGGCCGGCCCTGGTCGCGGTCGCGGACCCGGAGTAGTGCCGACCCGTGACGTCCCGCCCGCCCCCACCGGGCGGGCGGGACGACCGGGATTCGACCCGTGGAAGGGGGTGGACCGGTGAGTTCCAAGGACTGGATCGAGAAGGACTACTACGCCGCGTTGGGCGTGGACAAGTCCGCCTCCTCGGACGACATCAAGAAGTCGTACCGGAAACTGGCCCGGGAGTCGCACCCGGACCACAACCCCGGCGACACCGGGGCCGAGGAGCGGTTCAAGACCGTCTCCGAGGCGTACGCGGTGCTCGGCGACGAGAAGAAGCGGCGCGAGTACGACGAGATGCGGTCGCTCTTCGGCTCGGGCGCGTTCCGGCGCGGCGCCCGCGGCGCGGGCCAGCCGGGCGGCGCGCCGTTCGACGTCTCCGACCTGTTCGGCGGGGGCGGCGGCGGTGGCGACAACCGGTTCGGCGGTGGCGGCTTCACCGACCTGTTCAGCACGATCTTCTCCGGCGGCGGCGCCGGTGGCGCGGCCCGCGCGCGGGGCCCGGCCCGGGGCCGGGACGTCGAGGCCGAGGTGGCGCTCGACTTCTCCGACGCGGTCCGCGGCGTCACGCTGCCGTTGACCCTGCGCGCGCCCGGGGTCTGCGACACCTGCCACGGCAACGGCGCGAAGCCGGGCACCCAGCCGGTGGCCTGCCCGGTCTGCCACGGCGCCGGGGTCACCACTCGCAACCAGGGTTCGTTCAGCTTCTCCGAGCCGTGCCGCAACTGCCAGGGCGTCGGCACGATCGTCGAGGAGAAGTGCCCGGAGTGCCACGGCACCGGCGGGGTCACCAAGACCCGCACGTTGAACGTGCGCTTCCCGGCCGGGGTGGCCGACGGGCAGCGGATCCGGTTGGCCGGGCGGGGGGAACCCGGTGAGCGGGGCGGCCCGGCCGGCGACCTGTTCGTGCACGTGAAGGTCCGCCCCGACGAGCTGTTCGGGCGTACCGGGGACGATCTCACCCTGAACGTCCCGATCACGTACGCCGAGGCGGTCCTCGGCACCGACCTGCGGGTCCCGACCCTGGACGGCACGGTGACCCTGCGGGTGCCGCCGGGTACTCCCGCCGGACGGGTGCTGCGGGCTCGCGGCAAGGGCGTCGTCCGCAAGGACGGCCGCGCCGGTGACCTGCTGGTCACGCTGGACGTGGTGGTCCCGGCGACGGTGTCGGACGAGGCGCGGGCGGCGCTGGAGACCTTCGCGGCGCAGACCCCGCCCGCCGCGCGGGAACATCTCGAAGCGCGGGTACGTCGATTCAGTTGACGGCGGCAGCGGAGGTGAGCGGGCATGTCGGAGGAGTACGCCGGGTCGGGTGACCCGGCCTACGAGGCCAAGATTCTGATGATCTCGGTGGCCGCGCGGATGGCGGGCATGCACCCCCAGACGCTGCGCCAGTACGACCGGTTGGGCCTGGTGCAGGCCGGCCGGGCGGCCGGTGGCGGCCGGCGGTACAGCGTCCGGGACGTGGTGCTGCTCCGCGAGGTGCAGCGCCTCAGCCAGGACGACGGGATCAACCTGGCGGGGGTCAAGCGGATCATCGGGTTGGAGCGGCTCCTGGAGGAGGCGCAGCAGCGGGTGGCCCGGCTGGAGGCGGAGTTGGACGCCGCGTACCGGCGGATCGCCGAGCTGGAGTCGCTGGGTGGCTTTCCCCGTGGCGACCTCGTGCCCACCAACCGCACCTCCACCGCGCTCGTGGTCTGGCGTCCCCGCCGGACACCCGACCGCTGACGCTCGCGTTCGTCCGAAGGCCGGCACCGCCCGCACTCCCGGGCGTGCCGGCCTTCGTCGTCGCTGCCGCCTGCCCGGCGGGTCGGTGGAGCGCCATGGGTGCCTCCGGCGCGCTGAGGGACGCGTGGCGTTCCACCGAAGCGTCGGTTGCCCGGAAAGGGGGGTGCGGTGGAGCGGGGTGCACTACGCTGCTGATCAGGGATAAAAGCCCTGAATCGGAATCCGGGCTGGCGGGGGGAGCCATGACGGAACCGGCGAAGAAGGTGGCGGAACGGGCGGAGGAACGGCTGGAGAAGGTGGCCGAGAACGTCCGGGAGCGGTTCGACCGGGTGACCGAGGGCCGCTTCAGCGACAAGGTCAAGGAAGGACGTTTCGCCGACCAGACCGACCACGGAGTGGACCGGGCCAGGGACGACGAGCGGCGCAAGAAGCAGGGCGGATCGACCTGAGGATCCGCCGACGTGCGGGCCGGGACCCACGGGGGGTCCCGGCCCGTTCGCCGTTCCCTGCCGCCCCACGTGACCAAGGACTTCGCGTCACCCCCGAGATCCACTCCGACAGAAACTTCTTGATCACGCCTGGAGAGTGCGGCGGCGGAGATCACGTTCGTCGTCAACCTCGTGGCCGCCCGGGTCAGAGGCGGCGGTTTTCGCGGACCAGGCCGCCCTCGCACCAGTCCCGGTAGACGAAGAGGTCGGGGCGGGCGAGCAGGACCCGGCTGTTGTGCGCCCAGTTGCGCATCAGGTCGTCACCGACGCGCTCGGCCTGCTCGACAAGCTTCCGGAAGCGCCGCTTCGGGTGCGCCCGGAAGTTCGTCCGGATGCCGTCGGCGGCGTAGATGTAGAGGCAGTGCAGCGCGAACCGGCGGGCCGGACAGCTCTGGTCCATGGCCAGGTCGAACAGCGTCTGCACCAGGTGGTCACCGGCGACCAGCAGGTCCCAGTCCGGCGGCATGGAGGTCAGCGGCACCGAGTCCGGCTGGTAGGCCCAGGCCCGCAACTCGGCGGGTGTGGGGTCGACCGGGTTGGCGAAGCCGTGGAACGTCTCTTCCTGCACGCTCACCGGCCGACCTTCCGCGTTCGCTGGCGGGGGCGCTGGCCACCCGCGGACCCTGGCTGCTGGGCCGACACGTTAACGCGGTTGGGCGGAGCAGTGGTAGACCTTCCCGGAATCAATTTGACAACCGTTGGCCGGGCCGGCCCGCTGAGTCGCGAGTCCGGCCCGGCCGAGGTCAGTCGCCCACCCTCACCTGGGCGGCGGCCCGGGTGGCGGCGGCGCGTTGGCGCAGCCACTGCTTGAACCACGGGGTGTCCGGCAGCCGGGCGAGCAGCGGGCCCGTCACCACCGTGATCAACACGTACGCCGTGGCGAGCGCGGCCAGCTTGGGCTCCACCGGGTAGACGGCGGAGACGGCGAGTCCGGCGATGACGATGGAGAACTCGCCGCGCGGGGTGAGAGCCAGCCCGGCCCGCCAGCGGCCCGGCTCGGCGATCCCGGCCCGGCGGGCGGCCAGGTAGCCGGTGGCCACCTTCGTCGCCATGGTCACCACGGCCAGCAGCAGCGCGGGCAGCAGCACCGGCGGCATGTCCAGCGGGTTGGTGACCAGCCCGAAGAACACGAAGAAGACCGCGGCGAAGAGGTCCCGCAGCGGGGAGAGCAGTTGGGTGGCGTGGTGCGCGACCGGCCCGGACAGCGCGATGCCGACCAGGAACGCGCCGACCGCGGCGGAGACCTGGAGCTTGGCCGCGAGCCCGGCGACCAGCAGGGTCAGGCCGAGCACCCCGAGCAGGAGCGCCTCCGGATCCTTGGCGGAGAGCGCGGTGGAGATCAGGTGCCCGTACCGGATCGCCACGGCCAGCACGACGACCACGGTGAGCACCGCGACGGCGAGCGCGAAGCCGCCCTTGACCAGGCCGACCCCGGCGAGCAGCGCGGTGACCAGCGGCAGGTAGAGGGCCATCGCCAGGTCCTCGATCACCAGGACGGAGAGGATCACCGGGGTCTCCCGGTTACCGACCCGGCCCAGGTCGCCGAGCACCTTGGCGATCACGCCCGAGGACGACACCCAGGTGACGCCGGCGAGCACCACTGCGGCGACCCAGCCCCAGCCGAGCAGCAGCGCGAAGGCGAAGCCGGGCAGCGCGTTGAACACCGCGTCGATCAGTCCGGCCGGCGCCGCCGAGCGGAGGTTGCCCACCAGCTCGTTGGCGCTGTATTCGAGGCCGAGCATGACCAGCAGCAGGATCACGCCGATCTCCGCGCCGACGGCGAAGAACTCCTCGCTGGCGTTGAGCGGCAGCAGGCCGCCGTGCCCGAAGGCGAGGCCGGCGAGCAGGTAGAGCGGGATGGGCGAGACGCCGACGCGACGGCTCAGCCGGCCCAGCAGGCCGAGCAGGAGCAGCAGCGCCCCGACCTCGATGAGCAGGATGGTGGTTTCGTGCATACGCGTCAGCCGTCCGGATCGGTCTCGGCAAGGATCGCTGTCACGCCGTCGAGACCCTGGCGGGTGCCGACCACGACGACCACGTCGCCGGATTCGAACCGGAAGGTGGGGTCGGGCGAGACGTTCACCTCGCCCTGACGCAGCACGGCCACGATGGACGCGCTGGTCCGCGTGCGGGCCTTGGTGTCGCCCAGCCGCCGGCCGACGTACTTGGAGCCGGCCGGGATGACGATCTGCTCGGTCAGCAGCCCGGCGGCCTGCTCGCGCAGCCCGGAGAGCTGACCGAGCATCAGCGACGCGCCGAGGATGTCGGCGAGCGCCTCCGCCTCGTCGTCGGTCAGCGGTATGTCGTGCTGACAGGAGTCGGGATCGTCCGGGTCGTAGAGGACCAGGTCGCGGCGGCCATTGCGGTGGGAGACCACGCCGAGCCGGCGGCCGGACTCCGTCATGAGGTCATGACGGACGCCGATTCCGGGTAAGGCGGTCTGTTCGACACGTACTCGCACGCCGGTGAGGCTACCTCTGCGCGACGCGTGCTGCTCCCGGGGTCGATCGAAGACCGGCCCGATCAGCGGAGCCCGGCGAAGAACTGCCGGATGTCGCCGACCAGGACGTCGGTCGCCTCGTGCGCGGCGTAGTGGCCGCCGACGCCACCGCGCTGCTCGGGACCGGCCTGGAAGGTGTGCCAGCTGACGATGTTGGCGTGGTCCCGGTCGGCGAACCGGCGGATCGACTGGAAGTCGCCGGGGAACATCGCCAGTGCGGTCGGCGTCGTGGTCGGCCCGGTCGGCTGCCCGGTGGCGTGCGCGTCCTCCCAGTAGAACCGCATCGACGAGGCGGCAGTGCCGGTGAACCAGTAGATCGCGACGTTGGCGAGCACGAAGTCCGGGTCGAGGCTCTCGTCGAGGAGTTGCCCGTTCCAGGCGAGCAGGCCGGCCGGCGAGTCGGCCAGCGCGAACGCCAGGGTCTGCGGCTGCTGGCTGTGCACCTGGTTGAAGGAGAACTTGTTCTCGTAGAACCACTGGAGGTGCCGCAACGCGGCCTGGTCGGTCTCGGTCAGGCCCTCGAACTCCGCCGGGTCGCCGGACGGGAACGAGAAGAGCTGGGTGACGTGCACACCGAGCACGTGCTCCGCGTCGAGCCGGCCCAGTTCGGGCGAGACCATCGAGCCGGCGTCGTTGCCGACCGCGCCGTAGCGCCGGTAGCCGAGGCGGGCCATCAGCTCGGCCCAGGCGCGGGCGGTGCGGAACCGGTTCCAGCCGGCGCTGCGGGTGGGGCCGGAGAAGCCGAAGCCGGGCAGCGACGGGATCACCAGGTGGAACGCGGGCGCGTCCGGGTCGGCCGGCTCGGTGAGCGGGGCGATCACGTCCAGGTATTCCACCACCGAGCCGGGCCAGCCGTGGGTGAGCACCAGCGCTGTGGCGTCCGCCCGGGACGACCGGACGTGCAGGAAGTGGATCTCCTCGCCGTCGATCTCGGTGACGAACTGCGGGTGGGCGTTCAGCCGGGCCTCGACCGCCCGCCAGTCGAACGTCTGCCGCCAGTACGTCGCCAGGGCGCGGACCCGCTCGGTGGGCGTGCCGTAGGCGGCGCCGACGCCCGGCAGCTCGTCCGGCCAGACGGTCCGGTCGAGCCGGGTTGCGAGGTCGTCCAGGGCGGTCTGCGGGATCTCGACGCGGTAGGGGCGGATGGCGTCCGACATGGCTTCTCCCTCGGAACGGAATGCTTCGTTCCGCTTTACGATAGCAGATCGGAACGATCCGTTCCACTGCTATCCTTCGGCGCATGTCGAACCCGACCGACTCCCCGCCGATGGCCGGCCGGCGCGCGCAGGCGGCGCGCAACGACGCCACGATCCTGGCCGCCGCCCGGGCCGTCTTCCTGGACGATCCGAAGGCGCCCATCGCCGCCGTCGCCGAGCGGGCGGGCGTCGGCATCAGCGCCCTCTACCGGCGGTACGCCGGCAAGGAGGACCTGCTGCGCACGCTCTGCGACGACGGACTGCGCCGGTTCGTCGCGGCGGCCGAGGAGGCTGCCGCCGAGCCGGACGACTGGGCCGCGTTCGCCGGCTTCCTGGAGCGTGTCGTCGACGCCGACGTGCACTCCCTGACCGTGCACCTGGCCGGCACGTTCACCCCGACCGAGGAGATGGGTCGCACCGCGGTGCGCGCGACCGAGCTGGTCGAGGTGCTGGTCGAGCGGGCGCGGAGCGCCGGGCGGCTTCGACCGGACGCGGTCACGCAGGACGTCGGGCTGCTGTTGGAGGGGTGCGCGGCGATCCGCGTACCCGATCCGGAGCGGACCCGGCAGTTGCGCCGCCGCCACCTCGCGGTGCTGTTGGCCGGGCTGGCGGCGCCGGGTCCGGCGCTGCCCGGTCCGCCGCCGGCGGCGGGGGAGTTCGACTGGCGGTGGCGGTCGACCGGGAAGTGACTCGGGTCACAGCTCCGGAGTTGAGCGGAATAGACTCAAGTCTGGTTGTGTCGTTCCCAGTGGACACGCCGATCCCGGGGGAGCCCATGAACACGGAACGCCTCACCACCAAGAGCCGCGAGACCATCACCGGTGCTGTCGCGCTGGCGAACCAGCGCGGCCACGCCACCGTGGAGCCCTGGCACCTGCTGCTGTCACTGCTGGACACCGACGGCTCGACCGCCGCGGGCCTGCTGCGCGCCGTCGGGGCCGACCCGGCCGAGCTGCGCCGGGTGGCGCTGCGCTCGGTCGACACGCTGCCCGCCGCGCGCGGGTCCAGCCTGGCCGAGCCGACCCTGGCCCGCGAGTTCGTCAACGCCATCGGCGCCGCCGAGCAGATCGCCCGGCCGCTGGGCGACGAATACACCTCCACCGAGCACCTGCTGGCCGGGCTGGCCCGGGTCGGCGGCGCGGTCTCGGTCGCGCTGAAGACCGCCGGCGCCACCGAGGAGAACCTGGTCGCCGCGTTCCCGACCGTCCGGGGTGGGGACCGGCGGGTCACCACCGCCGACCCGGAGCAGACCTACCAGGCGCTGGCCAAGTACGGCGTCGACCTCACCGCGAGCGCCCGGGACGGCAAGATCGACCCGGTGATCGGCCGGGACTCGGAGATCCGCCGGGTGATCCAGGTGCTGTCCCGGCGTACCAAGAACAACCCGGTGCTGATCGGCGAGCCGGGCGTCGGCAAGACCGCCATCGTCGAGGGTCTGGCCCAGCGGATCGTGGCCGGCGACGTCCCCGAGTCGCTGCGGGACAAGAAGCTCGTCTCGCTCGACCTCGGCGCCATGGTCGCCGGCGCGTCCTACCGCGGGCAGTTCGAGGAGCGGCTGAAGTCCGTCCTGGAGGAGATCAAGAACTCCGACGGGCAGGTCATCACGTTCCTCGACGAGCTGCACACCGTGGTCGGCGCGGGCAAGGGCGAGGGCTCGATGGACGCCGGCAACATGCTCAAGCCGATGCTGGCCCGTGGCGAGCTGCGGATGGTCGGCGCGACCACGCTCGACGAATACCGCGAGCACATCGAGAAGGACCCGGCGCTGGAGCGTCGCTTCCAGCCGGTGCTCGTCGGCGAGCCGACCATCGAGGACACCATCGGCATCCTGCGCGGGCTCAAGGAGCGCTACGAGGTGCACCACGGCGTCCGGATCACCGACGCCGCGCTGGTCGCCGCCGCCGCGCTCTCCGACCGCTACATCACCGACCGGTTCCTGCCGGACAAGGCGATCGACCTGGTCGACGAGTCCGCGTCCCGACTGCGCATGGAGATCGACTCCCGGCCGGTGGAGGTGGACGAGATCGAGCGGGCGGTGCGCCGGCTGGAGATCGAGGAGATGGCGCTGGCCAAGGAGCCCGACGCCGCCTCCGCGGAGCGCCTGGAGCGGCTGCGCAAGGAGTTGGCCGACAAGCGCGAGCAGCTCACCGCGCTCTCCGAGCGCTGGCAGACCGAGAAGAGCCACATCACCAAGCTCTCCACCGCCAAGGAGGAGCTGGAGCGCCTGGGCGGCGAGGCCGAGCGGGCCGAACGCGACGGTGAGCTGGAACGCGCCGCCGAGCTGCGCTACGGCCGGATCCCCGCGCTCCAGGGCGAGCTGCGGCAGGCCGAGGAGGAACTGGCCCGGCTCCAGGCCGACGGCGCGATGCTCAAGGAGGAGGTCGGCGCGGACGACATCGCCGCCGTGGTCGCCTCCTGGACCGGCATCCCGGCCGGCCGGCTGCTGGAGGGCGAGACCGCCAAGCTGCTGCGGATGGAGGAGTCGCTGGGCTCCCGGGTGGTCGGCCAGGCCGAGGCGGTCGGCGCGGTCTCCGACGCGGTCCGCCGCGCCCGGGCCGGCGTCGCCGACCCGGACCGCCCCACCGGCAGCTTCCTCTTCCTCGGCCCGACCGGCGTCGGCAAGACCGAGCTGGCCAAGGCGCTCGCCGAGTTCCTCTTCGACGACGAGCGGGCCATGGTCCGCATCGACATGAGCGAGTACGGCGAGAAGCACTCGGTGGCCCGGCTGGTCGGCGCCCCGCCCGGTTACGTCGGCTACGAGGAGGGCGGTCAGCTCACCGAGGCGGTGCGCCGCCGGCCGTACTCGGTGATCCTGCTGGACGAGGTGGAGAAGGCCCACCCGGACGTCTTCGACGTGCTGCTCCAGGTGCTCGACGACGGCCGGCTCACCGACGGTCAGGGCCGCACGGTGGACTTCCGCAACGCGATCCTGATCCTCACCTCGAACCTCGGCTCGGCGGTGATCAGTGACCTGACGCTGACCGAGGACGAGCGCCGGGAGGGCGTGCTCGCGGTGGTCCGGTCGCACTTCAAGCCGGAGTTCCTCAACCGGCTCGACGACATCGTGGTGTTCGCCGCGCTTCAGGGCGAGGACCTGCGCGCGATCGTCGACATCCAGCTCGACCGGATGCGCCGCCGGCTGGCCGACCGCCGGTTGGGCCTGGAGATCAGCGACGCCGCCCGGCTGTGGCTGGCCGAGCACGGGTACGACCCGATCTACGGTGCCCGGCCGCTGCGCCGCCTGGTGCAGTCGGCCATCGGCGACCGCCTCGCCAAGGCGCTCCTGTCCGGCGACATCCGCGACGGCGACACCGTCCGGGTCGACCTGGCGGACACGAAGGACGCCCTGGCGGTCACCTCCGCCTGACGCCCTCCCCCCACGAAGGCCCGGCCCTCGGCCGGGCCTTCGTCCTGCCCGTCCCCACTTCCCCCGTTGATCAAGGGGTTTGTGCCACCCGTCGGGTCCAGGCCCGACGCAAACTCCTTGATCACCGAGGTGGGGGTGGGGGTGGGTAGGGGTGAGGAGGGGGTGGGGTGGGCACATAGTGGGGTATGAGCGGGAAGCGGGAACTGGACCAGGCCGTGCGGGAACTCGACGACGCGGACACCCTGGCGTTCGGCGGGGTCGGGTTCGCGGGGCAGATTCTGCCCGCGACCGAGGCGTACCGGCTGCTGGAGCAGGAACTGCGCGAGCAGCCGGAGGCGGCCCGGAAGCGGATCGAACGGCTGCTCAAGAAGGGCTCGCCGGCCGGCCGGGCCTACGCGGCGACGCTGCTGGAGGCGGTCGACCCGGCCGCCGGGCGGGACGCCTGGGAGCGGCTGCGCGGCGACGACGGTGAGTTCACCACGTTCAGCGGCTGCGTGATGGGCCGGACGACGCTGCGCGAGTACGCCGCCGAACGCCTGGCCGGCGGCTGACCGTAGCTGATCACACACTCAGCGAACAGCACTACGTCCGAGGTGCGCGGGGTTGTTACCGTCTCCGCCGATGCACGTTGGGGGGAGGCGGTCGTGAACGGTTCGGTGGCGTACGTGGTGGCCACGCTGGGGTGTCTGCTCGGGGTGGCCGGTGTGGTGGTCGCCGTGATCGCCCTGCGCAGGTCCCGCTCGGCGGCCCGCCCGAAGGCGGCCCCGCCCGGTGACCCGTTCCGGGACCGGGACTCGGACGCGCTGCGCGGCGACCCGCGCGCGCTCAAGCCCGGCGACATCGTCGAGATCCGTCAGGTGCCCTACACCGTGCGCGGCTCGGTGCACCTGGTCGAGGGCGGCTGGAGCTGGGCCGAGCACCTGCTCGACGACGCGGGCGGGGTGAAGCGCTGGCTCTCCGTCGAGGCGGAGCCGGACCTGGAGATGGTGCTCTGGGCCAGCGAGCCGGGCGCCACCGTCACCCCGGGCGCGCCCACGCTGGAGATCGCCGGCCGCCGCTACAACTGGGACGAGTCCGGCCAGGCCCGCTACACCGCGACCGAGGGCACCGGCCTCGACCCGCGCGGCACCATGCGCTACCACGACTACCAGGCGCCCGGCGGGGCCCGGCTGTCGTTCGAGGCGTACGGCGAGGCCGGCTGGGAGGTGAACCTCGGTGAGGAACTCCGTCGCGCCGAGGTGATGATCTATCCGCAGGGCGGCCCGGACCAGGTGAAGTAGGCGTGCTCGTCGCCCTCGCGGCCCCGTACGTCGACAGCCGCGCCGCCGACCTGAGCCTGACCCTCGGTGGCCCGGAGCTGCCGGCGCTCGCCGTCCGCGACCTCGACCTGCCCGGTGGACCGCGGCTGCGGCTGCGCCTGCTCGGCGCCTCCCACCAGGTCGTCGCCGGCGCGCTGACCGAGACGGTCGCCTGCCTGCCCGGCCACCGGCCGCACCTGCCGGACACGCTGCACGACGTGGCCGCCGGCTACCGCTTCACCGCCACGGTGCTGCGGCCGGCCGGCGACGGCCTGCGGACCCGGGTCGCGGCGCTCCGCGCCGAGCTGGCCGGCGACCCGTACGCGCTCGTCGGCGTCTTTCCCGGCGACGAGGACGCGGTCACCGCGCTCGCCGTCGCGCCCGACCCGCCGGCCGGCGCGCTCGCGTGGCGCACCTGGCACGCCTATCCCCAGTACAACGAGCTGGTCCTGACCGAGACGGTGGTGGAAGAGCTGTGACGTATCGACGGTGGTTCGTGGTGGGCGTGGCGGTCGCCGTCGTCGGCGCCCTGATCGCCGCCTTCGCGATCTTCTACGGCAACTTCTCGCCCCGCGGCTACGTGCAGGACCACTTCTCCCGGGCGTCCGGGCGGGACATCGGCTCGCAGGCCATCGCGTACACCTCGAACAAGTCGCCCAGCCAGGTGTCGAAGGAGATCACCGACACCTGGCAACCGGCCGACCAGTACGTCGACGGCAGCGGCGTCTACCTGCGCTACGACGACGACTCGGTGGTGATCCTCCCGCTCGCCGTCGGCTCGGTGATCCTGCTGGAGCGGATGCGAACCGCCTATCCCCGCTATCACGGCGTCGTCGGCAACAGCTGGGGCTGGGGCCGAGGCAGCACCGTCCGGGGCGGCGGCCCCGGCGCCGGCAAGTAGCCCGTCCGACCCCCTCACCCTGGAGTAGTCCCTGTGGAGCATCTCGTCACCGACCTGCTGGTCACCCTCGCGTACGGCGTGGTGGGCGTCGTCCTGATGGCCGTCGGCTACCTGCTCGTCGACCTGGCCACCCCCGGCAAGCTCCACGAGCTGATCTGGGTCGAGCGCAACCGCAACGCCACGCTGCTGCTCGCCTCCAACCTGCTCGGCGTCGGCACCGTGGTGGTCGCGGCGATCGTGGCCAGCGACGACGACTTCGCGCTCGGGCTGGTCGGCGCCGCCGCGTACGGGATCCTCGGGCTGGTGATCATGGCGGCGGCGTTCGTGCTGCTCGACGTGGCGACCCCTGGCAAGCTCGGTGAGCTGCTGGTCGACCCGGAGCCGCACCCGGCGGTCTGGATCTCGGCCACCGTGCACGTCGCCACCGGCGCGATCATCGCCGCCGCGATCAGCTGATGACCGGTAAGGCCGCCGCCGCGAAGGCGAAGGACAAGCGCAACACGGCGGTGGTCTGGACCGTCGTGCTCGGGCTGTTCGTCGGCGTGCCCTGCGCCATCGGGATCGTCAACGGCGGCGAGAGCACCGACGTGCCAGCGCCGACGACCGAGCAGCGGACCGCCACCGTGCCGCTGCTGGCCTCCGCGTTCGAGGGGCAGGGCGTCTGCTACGGCTGGCGGCTCTACGACTGGAGCACCGAGATCAGCGTCGGCTCCAACCTGGGCGACGGGACGTCGGTGCGGGACGACCCGCGCTGCCCGCGCTGGATCGAGGTCTCCGCCGCCGTCCGCTACACGTCCTCCAGCAGCGAGTCGCAGGACTCGGCGAGCATCGCGGTGGACGGCTCTCCGGACATCGAGCGGGCCGACCTCTACCCGATCGCCTCCGGGCTGGGCCGCTTCGGGCTGGACGCGGACGCGTTCGTCGACGAGCCCGGCTGGGCGATCACCCGGGCGACGACGGTGCTGCCGTTGCTCGCCGCCGAGGTGGGCCTTGCCGATCCGGCCCCCGCCGCCGCGACCCCGGCGCCGTCCGGCACGCCCGCCCCACTGGCGGACGCCGGCAGCGACCTGCTGCGGGACCGCAAGGGCTGGCTGATCACCGCCGCCGTCCTACTGCTGGTCGCCGCGCTGTTCATCGTGGTCGGCGTGCGGCAGCGCCGCCGGGCGACCGCTCCGGGTCGCGGCGCGCCGAGCGGGAGCGGTCGGCAGCCTCGGGGACCGGTGACCGCGCAGCGCGCCGGGGCGGGACCCGCCGGGCGTACCCGGGAGGAAGCGTGACCGTCGACGTGCCCGCGCGGCCGCGGTGGCGGGCGGCCCGCGCGGCGGTCCTGCTCGCGGTCTTCGTCTGCGCGGCCTGCGGCCTGGTGTACGAGCTGGCGCTCGTCGCGCTCGGCAGCTACCTGATCGGCGACGCGGTCGGCCAGGCGTCGATCGTGCTCGGCGTGATGGTCTTCGCGATGGGCGTCGGCGCGCTGGTGGCGAAGCCGTTGCAGTCCCGGGCGGCACCCGCGTTCGCGGTGATCGAGCTGACCCTGGCGCTGCTCGGCGGCCTCTCCGTGCTCGGCCTCTACGCGGCGTTCGCCTGGCTCGACCTCTACGGCCCGGCGCTGGTCGGCACCGCGTTCGTGCTCGGCCTGCTGATCGGCGCGGAGATCCCGCTGCTGATGGTGATGCTGCAACGCATCCGGGAGCAGTCCGCCGGCAGCGCGGTGGCCGACCTGTTCGCCGCCGACTACGTCGGCGCGCTGCTCGGCGGCCTGGCCTTCCCGTTCCTGCTGATGCCGGTCTTCGGTCAGCTCAAGGGCGCGCTGGTGGTCGGCGCGGTGAACGCGGTGGCCGGCGTCGCGCTGGTCCTCACCGTGTTCCGCGACGAACTGGGCCGCCGGGCGCGGGTGGGGCTCTGCGCCGGCTCCGTCGTGGTCGGCCTCCTGCTCGGGTACGCGTGGGTGACCGCCCACGACTTCGAGGTGACCGCCCGCCAGCAGCTCTACCGCGACCCGGTGGTGCACGCCGAGCGCAGCCGCTACCAGGAGATCGTGCTGACCCGCTCGGTGCGGGAGGTCGGCCACGCCGACACCGACCTGCGGCTGTTCCTCAACGGCGACCTCCAGTTCAGCTCGGTGGACGAGTACCGCTACCACGAGGCGCTGGTGCACCCGGCGATGCGCGGGCCGCACGGCGACGTGCTGGTGCTCGGCGCCGGCGACGGGCTGGCGGCGCGGGAGATCCTGAAGTATCCGGATGTGCGCTCGGTGACGCTCGTCGACCTCGACCCGGCGGTGGTGTCGCTGGCCCGCAGCGAGCCGCAACTGCGCGACCTGAACCACCGGTCCCTCACCGATCCCCGGGTGCGGGTGCTCAACCTGGACGCGTTCGGCTGGCTGCGGACCGCCACGCAACGCTTCGACGTGGTGATCGCCGACCTGCCCGACCCGGACGAGACGGCCACCGCCAAGCTCTACACGGTCGAGTTCTACTCGCTGATCCGCCCGGTGCTGGCCCCGGGCGGCCGGCTGGTGGTGCAGTCCGGGTCGCCCTACTTCGCGCCCCGGTCCTACTGGTCGATCGAGCGGTCGGTGCGGGAGGCCGGTTTCACCACCGTGCCCTACCACGTCGACGTGCCGAGCTTCGGCGACTGGGGCTTCGTGCTCGCCGCGCCCGGCGGCACCGCGCCCGAGCTGGCGCTGCCGGCCGACGTGCCGCCGCTGCGATTCCTGACCCCGGCGGTGCTCGCCGCCGCCGGCACGTTCCCCGCCGACCGGGGTCGGGTCGACGTGCCCGCCTCGACGCTGTTGCAGCCCAGGGTGCTGGAGTACGCCCGCGAGGAGTGGCGCGGCTACTAGGTTTCGGGGCATGCGGTCACACCACCGGCTGTCCCGTCGGCTGCCGACGCGGGCGATCGACGCGGCCGCGTACCTCCAGGCGTTCGTGCTCTCCGGCGTGGTCACCGTGCTGGCCGTCCGGGCCTACCTGCAGGCCACGAACTATCCGCAGCTCGGCGGCGGCGGGCTGCACATCGCGCACGTGCTCTGGGGTGGCCTGCTGCTCGTCGTCGGCCTGGGCATCGCGCTGGTCTTCCTCGGCGGCGGCCCGCGCACCGCCGGGGCGGTGGTCGGCGGCGTCGGCTTCGGGCTCTTCATCGACGAGGTGGGCAAGTTCGTCACCGCCCGCACCGACTACTTCTACGCCCCGGCCGCCGCCATCATCTACGTCGCGTTCGCCCTGCTCGTCCTGCTCACCCAGGCGGTACGCGGGCGCACCGGCCGAGCCCGGCTGACCCCGGCCGAGCGCACCGCCAACGCGCTTGACGTGGTGCTCAGCGGCCTGCCCAGCGGGCTCACCGACCGGCGCCGGGCCGCCGTGCTGCGGCTCGTGCAGGGCACCGGACCGGAGACCGAGGCGGCAATCTCCGGGTTGCTGGACGCGGTGCCCCGCCGGGAACCGCCCCCGGTGCGCTTCTGGCAGCGCGGCGCCGACCTGGCCCGGCGGCTCGCCGTCTGGGCGGTCAACCGGCGCTGGCTGGTCTGGCCGGTGGTGGTCTGGCTGGTGGTGGAGCCGGTGGCGACAGTGGCGGCGGTGGTCCTCGACGGGGTGACCGGCGCGCTGGACCAGGAGCGGGAGTGGGGCGCGGTGCTCGGCGTCAGCGCCACCGCGTTGGTCACCGCCGCGCTGAGCCTGCGGGCGGCGTGGCTGCTGCGCCGCGACCGGACCGAGGCGTTCCGGCTGTTCAAACTGGCCCTGCTCGTCGACCTGCTGTTCGGGCAGGTCTTCAACTTCACGGTCAACCAGTTCGGCGCGGTGTTCGCGGTCGCGCTGGACCTGGCGCTGCTCGGTGTGGTCACCGCCGAGCACCGGCGGCTGCGCCGCGCCGCCCACCGCTGACCCTTCCTACCGTGCCCGTCTGGTCCGAGATCGCTACGGTGGTCATCTGATCCAGGGAGGGAGAATCATGGTCGATGCTCCGGGCACCCCGCCCCGCGCGCGTCCCAGTGTGGTGACGCTTTCCAGTTGGCTGCTCATTCTCGTCGCCGTCATCCAGGTGCTGAACCTGATCGTGACGCTGTCCGTCATCGGCACGATCCGCGACGTGCTCAAGGACGCCTACGCCGGCACGTCGGCGGAGTCGGCCGGCGACATCGCGTACGCGTTCACCATCGGCTCGTCGGTGCTGACGCTGCTGCTCGCGATCGGTCTGGTCGTGCTCGCGCTGCTGAACAACCGGGGGCGCAACGTCTCCCGGATCATCACCTGGGTGGTGGGCGGCCTCCTGCTCTGCTGCACCGGCGGCGGCCTGCTCAACGGTGTCTCCGGCGGCATGATGGGCGGCGGCGGCAACGCCAACGGTGACCTGCCCAGCACGCAGGAGATCCAGCGCCGGATGGAGGACGCGCTGCCGTCCTGGTACGGCCCGGTCAGCCTGCTGCTCGGCATCGTCGCGCTGCTCGCCCTGCTGGGCGCGCTGATCCTGCTGGCGCTGCCGAAGGCGAACGAGTTCTTCCGCAAGCCGAAGGCGGCGTGGGAGCCGCCGGTGCCGGGCGGCGCCTACCCGGCGTACCCGTCGGCCCCGGGGCAGTCCGCCGACCCGGGCTACCCGTCGACGCCGGGCCAGTCGGGCGACCCGGGCTACCCGTCGACGCCGGGTCAGCCGACCACCCCGCCGGCGACCCCCGGTGACCACCCGCCGGCCGGTCCGACCGGCCAGTCGGGCGAGCGACGCGACCCGGAGCCGCCACCCGGAAGTTGACGGCAGGATTTCAGCGACGCCGACGATCCCTCCGAGTAGGTTGCAAGCCATACGCCTACCGGAGGGATCCGTCGTGTCGTACCCCGATCGGGCCGCGCCCCGCCGGCCGGCCACGGTCGTCGCGGCGGTGGCGGTGCTGCTGCTGATGGCGGTCGGCGCCGTGGCGTACGCGGTGACGAACCTGGTGGTGGCCGGCGGCACCGTGGAGCGGTTCCGCGCCGCCGCCACGGGCACCGACGCCTCCGGCGGCGACGTCGACCGGGTGGCCGGCCTGCTGCGTGGGTCGACCGTGCTGGCCGCCGTGCTCGGCGTGCTCGCCGCGCTGCTGCTGGTCGGGCTCGCGCTCGGCCTGCGCGCCGGTCGCCCCGGCGCGCGGCTGGCCACCTGGGTGGTCGCCGGTCTGGGCCTGCTCTGCGGTTGCTGCGGTCTCGCGGTGCTTGTCGGGCAGCGGGCCGCGCCGCTGCGGCTCGGCGCCGACGACCGGGTCACCGCCGACCTGCTGGGGCTGGCCGGTGACGCGTACCCGGCCTGGTGGATCCCGGTGAACGCGGCGCTGTCGGTGGCGCAGATCCTCGGCTATCTGGTGGTCGCCGGGCTGCTCGCGCTGCCGTCGGCCGGCGCCTTCCTGCGCCGGGCGGTGCCGACGGGTCGACCGCCCGGCCCGCCGACCGGTTACGGCGCCACCACGTCCGGCGCTCCGGTCGCCGGTCCGACGCCCTGGGGTCCGCCGTCGGGATTCGCCCCGCCCTCGCCTCCGGAGGACCGCCCGTGACCGCGCCCGCTCGCCGCCGTGCCGTCGTCACCGGCGCCACCCTGGGCATCGGCGAGGCGTTCGCGCGCCGGCTCGCCGCCGACGGCTGGGACCTGGTCCTGGTGGCCCGGGACTTCGCCCGGCTGGACGCCCTGGCGACGGAGCTGGCCGGTCGGCACGGCGTCGAGGTGAGAACGATCCCGGCGGACCTGTCCACCGACGACGGTTGCGCCGCGGTGGAGCGCCGGCTGACCGACGGCTCGCCCGTCGACCTGTTGGTGAACAACGCAGGGATCAGTCTGAACACCCCGTTCGTCCGCTCGGCGGTTCCGGACGAGTTCCGGTTGCTGCGGCTCAACGTGCTCGCGGTGCTCCGGTTGACCCACGCCGCACTCGGCCCGATGATCGAACGCGGCGACGGGGCAGTGATAAATGTCTCTTCGGTAGCGGGTTTCGGTGTACCCATGCCGGGATCGACCTACTCCGCCAGCAAGGCGTGGGTGACGAATTTCAGTGAGTCGATAGGTCAGTCGGTGGCACCGCTCGGCGTGCGCGTGATGGCGCTCTGCCCCGGCTACACGCGCACCGGAAACCACGAGCGGGCCGGCATCGACATGTCGCGGCTGCCCGCCTGGGCCTGGCTGCGGCCCGACTCCGTCGTCGATGAAGGGCTGCTTGACCTGCGTAAAGGCAAGTTGGTGAGCGTGCCGGACTGGAAGTACAAGGCGGCCGTGGCCGGGCTACGACACGCGCCCAAGGGGTTGCTGCGGCGGTTCACCCGCGACACCCGGGGCCGGGTCGACCGGACGCGCGACTGACCGGACGCGGTCCCGTCCCCCGGATCGCACGACCACGGACCGGGATGGACGGTCGCGCAGCGTAGCCGGGCATCGCCACTCGTCGGTCGCCCACCGGGCTGACCGCGGCGGACCCCACGGACGGCGCACAGACTCGCGAAGTACGCTCTGTTGCCATGGGGGACCACGACGACCTGCGTAAATTCATCACTGACCTGGCCGTGGTCCACGGTCGGGTCGTGCTCTCCTCGGGCCGCGAAGCGGACTGGTACGTCGATCTGCGTCGCGTCACGCTCCATCACCAGGCCGCCCCGCTGATCGGCCGGGTGATGCGCGACCTCACCGCGGACTGGGCGTACGACGCGGTCGGCGGGCTGACCCTGGGCGCCGACCCGGTGGCCGTCGCGATGCTGCACGCCTCGGCCGGCACCGACCGCCCGCTGGACGCGTTCGTGGTCCGCAAGGCGGGCAAGGCGCACGGCCTCCAGCGTCGCATCGAGGGGCCGGACGTGACCGGGCGGCGGGTCCTGGCGGTGGAGGACACCTCGACCACGGGCGGAAGTGTGTTGACCGCCATCGAGGCGTTGCGTGAGGCCGGGGCGGAAGTCGTGGGTGTTGCGGTTATTGTTGATCGAGGTGCCGGCGACGCGGTGCGAGCCGCCGGATTGCCTTATCGGGCGGCCTATACGTTGGCTGACCTCGGCCTTGTGGCCTAAAAGTTTGCCGATTCGGATCTGCTGATATGCAGGCGGATCGATGCTGCTGGTGGAAGGATGGAATACGTGGGAACTGCGTTGGCTGAAATGACCATGCCTCAGATCTCGCCGCTTGCCGGCGAGCCGATCGAACGCGCCGATGCCGAGCGGCTCGCGGGGGTCCTCAAGGCCCTCGCCGACCCCGCCCGGCTGCGGCTGCTCAGCCTGATCCAGTCGGCTCCCGAGGGGGAGGCGTGCGTGTGTGACCTCACCGCGCCGCTCGGCCTCTCGCAGCCGACGGTCAGCCACCACCTGCGTATCCTCACCGAGGCCGGCTTGCTGGAGCGGGAGAAGCGCGGGGTCTGGGCGTACTACCGGCTGGTGCCGACCGCGATCGCCACGATCGCGGATCTGCTCACCCCGCCGCGGAAGCGGGCCACCAAGAAGGCTCGCTGACGACACGGCCCGTCCTGCGACGGGCCGGCCGGCCGAGGCCACGGCGCGATGGCACGCGCGCCGAACCCGGCGGGCGGTCCCAACCGGACACGGGCCGGACCGGTGGCGTGCGAGGGGTGGCGCCATCGGTCGTAACGGGTGACGACTGCCGTCACCCGACAGGTCAGGTGCGAAGGCCGGCCCCCACCCGGGGGCCGGCCTTCGGCGTCCGTGCCGGTCAGCGGCGGTGCTGGCCGCCGTGCCCGTGCGGGTGGTCGTCGCCGTCGACGGCGTCCCGGGCCGCGTCCACCGCACCCGCCGCGGTCGCCGCGGCGATCACCGCGACCGCCTCGCCGCGCTTGCGCGCCCGCCGGTCGCGGAGGAACTCGAAGAAGATCGGCAGCACCGAGATCAGGATAATCAGTGCGACCACCGGCAGGATGTACCTGTCGATCTTGTCGCCGATGGCGTCGTAGATCTGGCGCGCCAGCAGGTAGCCGATCAGCAGGATGCCGTCCACCCAGAGGACCGCGCCGACCACGTTCCACACGAAGAACTGCCGGGCCGGCATGCCGAGCACCCCGGCCACCGGGTTCAGGAACGTCCGCACGATCGGGATGAACCGGGCCAGCACCACGGCCTTTGCCGGGCCGAACTTCTGGAAGTAGTACTCCGCCTTCGCCACGTACTCCCGCTTGAACAGGCGGGAGTTGGGCTTGTCGAACATGCGCCGGCCGTAGCGCGCGCCGAGCCAGTGCCCGAGCTGGGCGCCGGCGATCGCGCAGATCGGGCCGCCGATCATCAGACCGGCCAGCGAGAGCCGGGTGCCGTCACCGAAGATGGCGTCCGCCACCGGGGAGGCGGCCACCCCGGCCAGGAAGAGCAGCGAGTCACCCGGGAAGAAGAAGCCGACCAGCAGACCGGTCTCGGCGAACAGGATCGCCCAGACGCCGATCATCCCGAAGGTGTGGATGAGATCCTTGGGATCGAGCGGGTTCAACGCCACGTTCTCGGAGATCATCCGGGTCTTCTCTGCTGTGTCCACGGCCACAAAGGGTACCCGGGCCCGGTCCGGCCTCGCGGCGGACCGGGCCCACCTCGTCACAGCCGCGGGTCGACCGGTTCCGACTCGCAGGCGAGGATCGCGAAGACCAGCTCGTGGCGACGCCACAGCGGGGCGTCCTCGGCCAGCGCGTCCAGCGCGGCCAGGCCCAGGCCGTGCTCGCGCAGGGCCAGGCCGCGCTTGCGGCCCAGCGACCGCCGGCGCAGCGCGGCGAGCTGCTCCGGCCCGGTGTAGCCGGGACCGTAGATGATCCGCAGGTACTCCCGGCCCCGGCACTTGATCCCCGGCTGGAGCAGCGCGCCCTTCGGCGACCGGGCGGCCAGGCCCGCGTACGGCTTGACCACCATGCCCTCGCCGCCGGAGGCGGTGAGCGTCAGCCACCAGTCCGTCGCCGCCGCCACCGCCGTCTCGTCGGCCAGCTCCACCACCAGCCGCCGGGTCGGCGTGAAGAACTCCGGGTCGGCCGTCCGGAGCCGGTCCGCCAGCGCCAGGTGCCAGCCGTGATCGCGGTCCGCGTAGCTCACCCCGGCGCCGGCGAGCACCGCGAACGGCGCCAGCGTCACCCCGCGCAGCCCGTCGGTCGGCCCGACATACGCCCGGTAGGCCGCCGAGTACGCGGTCACCTCGTCCGCCCGCGCGGCCATCCGGGCCCGCAACCCGTCGATGGGCAGCCCTCGTCCGGCCGCGGCGTCCACCGTGGCCAGCACCGCGGGCAGTGCCGCCCGGCCGGCCGCGCCGACGCTTGCATACTGCTCGCGGATCAGCCCGCCGGCCTTCGCCGACCAGGGCAGCAGCTCCGCGTCGAGCAGCAGCCAGTCGGTGTCCAGCTCGGCCCAGAGGCCGGCCGTGGTCACCGCCGCGCGCACCCGGGCCAGCAGCTCCTCGTCCAGCGGCGAGGAGAAGAACGGCCGACCGGTACGGGTGTGCACGACGCCACCGCCGAACCGGCCCGGCTCCCGCTCCACCAGCACCACGGCCCGCGAGCCCATGTGCTTCTCCTCGCAGACCACCCGCTCCACGCCGGCCGCGCGGTAGTCGGCGAACGCCTCCGCCGGGTGCTCCAGGAACCCCTCCACCGTCGACGTCGAGCAGGGCGCCATGGTCGGCGGGAGCCACACCAGCCGGCCCGGGTCGACCGCGTACCGGCTCATCACCTCCAGCGCGGCGGCGGCGTTCTCGGCCGGCACGGTCAGCGACCCGTACGCGTGGGTCAGGTGCCGGCGACCGGTCACGTCGGCCAGGTCCAGCACCGTGTCCGGCCGCGCCGGCGTCGGCGGGACCAGCGGGCGGGCCGGGGCGTACCACTCCCGCTCGGCCGGCACCGCCACCAGCTCCTTCTCCGGGTAGCGCAGCGCGGTCAGCTTCCCGCCGAACACGCAACCGGTGTCCAGGCAGATGGTGTTGTTGACCCACTCCGGCTCCGGCGTCGGCGTGTGCCCGTACACGACCATGGCCGAACCCCGGTAGTCGCGCGCCCACGGGTAGCGCACCGGCAGGCCGTACTCGTCGGTCTCGCCGGTCGTCTCGCCGTACAGCGCGAACGACCGCACCCGGCCGGACGCCCGGCCGTGGTAGGCCTCCTTGAGCCCGGCGTGCGCCACCACCAGCCGGCCGCCGTCCAGCACGTAGTGGCTGACCAGGCCGTCGATGAACGTCTCCGCCTCGGCGACGAACTCCGCCGGCTCCGCGGCGAGCTGCGCCATCGTCTCGGCCAGGCCGTGGGTGAGCCGCACGTCCCGGCCGCGCAGCTTGCGCAGCAGCTTCTGCTCGTGGTTGCCCGGCACGCAGATCGCGTGGCCGGCCGCCACCATGCCCATCACCAGGCGGAGCACGCCGGGCGAGTCCGGGCCGCGGTCCACCAGGTCACCGACGAAGACCGCGGTACGCCCGGCGGGGTGCGTCGCGTCCACCGGGCGGCCGGCGTCGTCGCGGCGCAGCGCGTAACCGAGCCGGGACAGCAGCGCCTCCAGCTCGCTGCGGCAGCCGTGCACGTCACCGATCACGTCGAACGGGCCGGTCAGCTCCCGCCGGTCGTTGAACAGCCGCTCGTAGCGGACCTCGGCGGCGTCGATCTCCGCCACCCCGCGCAGCACGTGCACCTTGCGGAAGCCCTCCCGGGCCAGCCGCCCGTACGACTGCCGCAGGTCACGCCGCATCCGGGTGAGCACCGGCCGGCCGTGCGTGCGGTCGGCGCGCGCCTCGGTGCGCTCCCAGGCCACCGCCTCCGGCACGTCCAGCACGACGGCCACCGGCAGCACGTCGTGCTCCCGGGCCACCCGGATCAGCCCGGCCCGGGCGTGCGGCTGGAGGTTCGTCGCGTCCACCACGGTCAGTCGCCCCCGCCGCAGCCGGATGCCGGCCACGTGGTGCAGCGCGTCGAACGCGTCGGCGGACGCGGCCTGGTCGTTCTCGTCGTCGGCGACCAGCCCACGGAACATGTCCGAGGAGAGCACCTGGCTGGGCGCGAAGTGCCGGCGCGCGAACGTCGACTTGCCGGCGCCGGAGACGCCGACCAGCGCCACCAGCGCCAGCTCGGGAATGTCCAGCACGGTCATCGGTCCGTCTCCTCGTTCCGGTCGTCGCGGGTGAAGATCGCCATCTGGGTCGGGGTGCCCACCTCCGGGTCGGTGTCGCCGACACCGGTGATCGTGGCGGTGTAGCCGTGCGCCGCCGCCACCCGCTCCACCCAGCCGGCGAACTCCGCCCGGGTCCACTCGAACCGGTGGTCGGCGTGCCGGAACCGGTCCGGCCCGAGCCCCTCGTAGCGGACGTTGTACTCCACGTTCGGCGTGGTCACCACCACCGTGCCGGGTCGGGCGTGACCGAACACCGCGTCCTGGAGCGCCGGCAGGCGGGGCGGGTCGAGGTGCTCGACCACCTCCATCAGCACCGCCGCGTCGTAGCCGCGCAGCCGGTCGTCGCGGTAGGTCAGCGCCGACTGGCGCAGGTGGATCCGCTCCCGCTGCCGCTCCGGCAGCCGGTCCAGCCGCAGCCGCCGCGCCGCCAGGGCGAGCGACCGGTCGGCCACGTCCACACCCACCACCTCGGTGAACCGGCGGTCGGCCACCAGAGCGGTGAGCAGCGCGCCGCCGCCGCAGCCCAGGTCCAGCACCCGGCTCGCGCCGCTGTCCCGCACCGCCGCGAGCACCGCCTCCCGCCGCTGCGTCGCCAGCGAGGCGCGGTGGACGTCCTCCACCCGGCCTTCTCCGGTGCCGGCCTCGACGCTGTCGTCGGCGGGTGGCTCGTCGGCCGGGTGCAGCGCGGTGAGGCGGGCCAGGGCCGCGCCGGCCAGCGCCCGGCGGTGCGCCAGGTAGCGGCGGATGATCAGACCGCGCTCCGGGTGCCCGGCCAGCCAACCCGAGCCGGCCCGCAGCAGCTTGTCCACCTCGTCCGGCGCGACCCAGTAGTGCTTCGCGTCGTCCAGCACCGGCAGCAGCACGTACAGGTGGTTGAGGGCGTCGGCGAGCCGCAGCGACCCGGTAAGCGTCAGGTCGACGTAGCGGCTGTCACCCCATTCCGGGTACGCCTCGTCGAGCGGGATCGGGATGGCCGTCACCGTCCAGCCGAGCGGGGCGAAGACCCGTACCGCCAGGTCGGCGCCGCCGCGGCAGCGCAGCACCGGCACCCGGACGGTCAGCGGGATCGCGGTGGCGGCCAGCTCCGGCCGGTCCCGGGACTCGCCGCGCAGCGCCGAGCGGAACACCTTCGCCAGCGCCGACGAGAGCAGGCTGGAGGCCGCGTACGGGCGGTCGTTGACGTACTGCCCGAGGGTGAAGCTCTCCGGGGCCGCCGACTGCCGGCGGCCCCGGGCGCCGCCCAACTTCAGCGGATCCACCTCGACCAGCAGCGCCGCCGTGCACCGCGCCTCGTCCGCCTCGGGATAGAACACGTGCGCGGCACCGGTGGGCAGGTCGAAGCTCTGCACGCGGCCCGGGTGCTTGACGAGGAGGTGGCCGAGGTCGGTCGCGGGGTGGTGGGTCGTGGTGAGGGTCAGCAGCACGGGATCGATGATCCCTTGCTCTGTCGTGCTCTGTCGTGTCGGTTTCGGGGGCGCCCGACCCGCGCCGGGCGGTCAGCGGTAGTCGTCCTCGTCGGCGGTGACCACCCGGGCCTGCTCCATGGCGTCCCAGTCGTCGACCTCCAGGCCCCGGTGCGGCTCCCCGTCGGCGTCGTCGCCCACCGTGGCGGCCTGCTCGACCGCGTCGGCCGGCTCCGCCTCCAGGTCCCGCTCCACCGGAGCGAGGTGGTCGCTCGGGGTGAAGTCCTCGTCGGGCTGTCCCATCGTCCCTCCCTGCGTCTCGTGCGGGCGTCTTTCCCCACCGTACGGGCTGGTCCGGGCCACCGCTCGGAGCCGGGCGAACGGCGGAGTCGGCGATTGTCCCCTCCGGGGGCGGTGGCCGGTGCCAGGATGGAGGCGTGGGCTTCCTGATCCGGCTGGCGATCACCGCGGTCGCACTGTGGATCGCGACGCTGATCGTGCCCGGGGTCGAGGTGAGCGGTCGCAACGGTGGCAACACCGTGTTCACACTGATCGTGGTGGCGCTCGTCTTCGGCGTGGTCAACGCCGTGCTCAAGCCGCTCATCAAGGTGTTCGGCTGCGTGTTCTACCTGCTCACGCTCGGTCTGTTCGCGCTCGTGGTGAACGCCCTGCTGTTCCTGCTCACCGACTGGATCGCCGGCCTGTTGAAGCTGCCCTTCCACGTGGACGGCTTCTGGGCCGCGTTCTGGGGCGCCATCGTGGTGTCGGTGGTGAGCTGGCTGATCAGCGTCGCCGTGCCGGACAGCCTGGAGGACCGGTGAGCGGTGCCCGGGTCGGTTGCGCCAGGCGTTCGCTCCTACGGGATACTTCCCGCGGTGGACAGCGCGGTCCGGCGCACCCGATGGAAGACGGCGGCCTGCACGGCCGAGAGCGGTAAGTAAGGAGCGTTCGACATGCCCATCGCTTCCCCCGAGGCTTACGCGGAGATGCTGGACCGGGCCAAGGCCGGCCGGTACGCGTACCCCGCGATCAACGTGACCTCCTCCCAGACGCTGAACGCGGCGCTCAAGGGTTTCGCCGACGCGGAGAGCGACGGCATCGTCCAGGTCTCCACCGGCGGCGCGGAATACCTGTCCGGCCCGTCGATCAAGGACATGGTGACCGGCGCGACGGCGTTCGCCGCCTACGCGCACGAGGTGGCCAAGAAGTACCCGGTGAACATCGCGCTGCACACCGACCACTGCCCGAAGGACAAGCTGGACAAGTTCGTCCGGCCGCTGATGGCCATCTCGCAGGAGCGGGTCAAGAACGGCCAGGAGCCGCTGTTCCAGTCGCACATGTGGGACGGCTCGGCCGTGCCGGTGGCGGAGAACCTTCAGATCGCCGAGCAGCTCCTCGCCGAGGCCGCCAAGGGCAAGATCGTCCTGGAGATCGAGGTCGGCGTCGTCGGTGGCGAGGAGGACGGCGTCGAGAACGCCATCAACGACAAGCTCTACACCACCGTCGACGACGGTCTGGCCATGGTCGAGGCGCTCGGCCTGGGCGAGAAGGGCCGCTACATGGCGGCGCTGACCTTCGGCAACGTGCACGGTGTCTACAAGCCGGGCAACGTCAAGCTCCGCCCCGAGGTGCTCAAGCAGATCCAGGACGCGGTCGGCGCCAAGTACGGCAAGGACAAGCCGCTCAGCCTGGTCTTCCACGGCGGCTCCGGCTCGCTGCTGGAGGAGATCCGGGAGGCGCTCGACTACGGCGTGGTGAAGATGAACATCGACACCGACACGCAGTACGCCTTCACCCGCCCGGTCGCGGACCACATGCTGCGCAACTACGACGGCGTGCTGAAGGTCGACGGCGAGGTCGGCAACAAGAAGCAGTACGACCCGCGGGCCTGGGGCAAGCTGGCCGAGGCCGGCCTGGCCGCCCGCGTGGTCGAGGCCTGCGAGCACCTGCGCTCCACCGGCACCCGCATGAAGTGACACCCTGCAGGTAAGGAGGGGCCCCCTGTTAACGCGTCTGTTAACAGGGGGCCCCTCCTCTACCGCAGGCGTTAAGAGGGGGCCCCTCCTTTCACCTCACCAGGAGGGCGACCGCCTTGCGGACGTCGTCGGTGAGGTGGATCGTCCGGGACAGGTCGCCGAACGGGGACGCGGCGAACAACGGCCGCAGCAGCGACTCCACCGGCAGCTCGGTGGTCCAGAACGCCCGGTCCAGGAAGACGTACGCGCCGCTGGCCCCGTCGGTGCCGTAGAACGTCTTGGTGGCCGCCTGGAACACCTCCTGCACGGTGCCGGCCCGCCCCGGCGCGAACACGATCCCGCCCCGGGCCAGCCGCAGGATGGTGTCCTCCCGGATGGCGTTGGAGAAGTACTTGGCGATCCGGCCCGCGAACAGGTTCGCCGGCTCGTGGCCGTACAGCCAGGTGGGGATCGCCAGGCCGCCGGAGCGGGCCCACTCGGTGTTGGGGGCCGCCGGGCGGGGCGTGGGCAGCGACGGGCCCGCCGCGTACCGCTTGCGCACCGCCAGCGCCGCCGCGGTGTAACGGTCGTGGTCGGTGAAGTCCGGCGCGGCGGCCAGCACGTCGATCGCGGCGGACAGCTCCTCGGCCGGCCAGGCCGCGAGGAACGCGCCCAGGTTCGCCGCCTCCATCACGCCCGGACCGCCGCCGGTCACCACCAGGCGGTCGGCCCGCGCCAGCTCCCAGCCCAGCACCGCCGCCATCCGGTACGCGGCGCTGCCGCGCGGCACCGCGTGCCCACCCATCACGCCCACCACGGACTGCGGCCCGTGCACGGCCAGCCACGAGCGGGTGGCGTCGGCGAGCGCGTTGTCCACGCCGTGGTCGTGCAGCCGCTGGCCGAGCGCCTCGCGGACGTCGGGCAGCGCGCCGCCGTGCGCCCGGAAGTGCGCGTACACCCGGGTGTCGTACATCTGGGTGAACCCGCCCTCGGCGAAGCCGGCGGCCAGGTCGTCGGCGGTGTAGAGGTGGGACGGCTGGGTGGGGTAGGGCAGCCCGGAGAACGGCGGGACGACGTTGGCGCCCCGACGGACCAGGTCCGCGCCCACCTCACGGTCGGTGAACCGGCAGCCCACGAAGAGGGTGCCGGCGACGTCGACGGCGCGCAGGTCGGGGACGGGGTCCAGGTCGAGGCGGAGGCCCTGCACGGTCAGGCCGGCGAGGGTCCCCTCGGCGAGTCGCCGGTCGAGCTCGGTCCGGGTCTCGATCTCGTCGATGCTGGTGTCGTGCGGCTCGATGACGTCCGCGGGTGGTGGGGTCGGCACCGCATCATCCTGCCCCGACCCGGCAACCTCACAAACCCGGGCGGTACGGACAGGAGCCCGGCGGCGCGCCACCGGGCTCCTGCGTAACCGGTTCCTGGGGAGGCTCCGGATCTGTAGTTGTAGTGCAAGAACCACGGCGGCGGCATGGGCCGCGGGTACGCCTGGTTCCGCCGCAGGCGTGACGAAACCCTCAGCCGTTCAGCCGACAGGCCGGGCGGACCCCCTCGCGCGCCCGGGGGCGAAGCGGGTTGAATGGGGCGATGCAGAACCTGTTGCCTGAGCCACCGGCCACCCTGCTCCCCGTCTCCGAGGAGGCCGACGCCGCGCTCGCCGCCGCGGCCGAGCAGGGCACCGATGAGGCGTACGCCGAGGTCGCGGCCCGCTTCCCGACCTACAGCGCGGCCTGGGGGGCGCTGGCCGGCCGCGCACTCGCCGCCGATCAGGTCGTCCCGGCGTACGCGTACGCCCGCACCGGCTACCACCGCGGCCTGGACCAGCTCCGCCGCAGCGGCTGGAAGGGCCACGGTCCGGTGCCCTGGTCGCACGCGCCCAACCAGGGCTTCCTCCGCTGCCTCTACGTGCTGTCCCGGGCCGCCGGCGAGATCGGCGAGGCGGACGAGGCGGCCCGTTGCGCCCAGTTCCTCCGCGACTGCGACCCGGCGGCCGGGGACGCGCTGGCCAGCGACTGACGCGCCCGACGACGGCCGGCCCACCCGGGCCGGCCGTCGTGCCGTCCTACAGCCCTTCCGCCACCGACGCGGCGATCTTCAACCAGGCGTCGCGGGTGGCGGCGGAGAGCTGGCCGTACCGCAGCGGCTCCCCGGTGTCGATGAGCCGCTCGTACGGCGCCAGCAGCACCGCCCGGGTGCGGGCGGCGAAGTGGGCCTGGATGGCCGGCAGGTCGATCTCCTTGCGGGACGGCGGCATCGAGACCACCGTGACCGCCTGCCGGACCAGCCGCTGCCGACCGCTCTGCTCCAGGTGGTCGAGCATCCGGGCGGCCGTCTCGGCCGAGTCGTTCCGCGCCGACATGGTCACCACGAGCTGGTCGGTGGCGTCCATGGCGGCCTGCCAGTTCTGCGCCCGGACGTTGTTCCCGGTGTCCACGAAGATCAGCTTGTAGAAGCGGCTGACCACGTCGCGGATCTCCGCGAACGCGGCAGCGGTCAGCATCTCGCCGCCGGTCGCCGACTCGTCCGAGGCGAGTACGTCGAACATCCCCTCGCCCTGCGAGCGGACGTACTGCGACAGGTCGCCGACCCGCCCGTGCGCGCCCTGGAACTGGCCCAGGTCGCGCAGCATGTCGCGCACCGTGCGGGCGTGGAAATCCTGCTGCGCCCGCATCCCGAGGGTGCCCTGGGTCTCGTTGTTGTCCCAGGCCAGCACGTATCCGCCGCGCTTCTGACCGAACGTCATGGCGAGCAGCAGGATGGCCACCGTCTTGCCGGCCCCGCCCTTGGGGTTGACCACTGTCACCTGACGCAGCCCGCCGAAGTTGCGCCGGACCATCTCGATGTCGCGCTTCATCTCCTGCTCGTGGCGGCCGGGCGCGAGCCGGACCAGCCCCATCCGGTTGACCACCGCGCGTACGCCCATGGTGGCCACCGGGTCGACCGGTCGGGCCTGCCGCCGCCGGGCGAAGTCCTCGGCGGTCGGGGGCACCGCCTGCTGCGGCGTCCAACCCGGCTCCGGGTACACCCCGGGTGGCAGCGCGGACGGCTGGGCCGGCGGGGCGGACGCCTGCGGCGGTTGCACCGGTCCGTGCTGCGGTGCCGGTCCGTGCTGCGGGGCCGGTCCGTGCTGCGGCGCCGGCCCGTGCTGCGGGGCCGGTCCGGGGTGCGGCGCCGGCCCGTGCTGCGGGGCCGGGTCGCCGGGTTGCGGTGGGCCGGCCTGCTGCGCCCACCCGGGCGGATACCAGCCCGCCTGACCCGCCGGGCCGGGCTGCGGTGGGTAGGTGGCCGGCGGGTAGGCCGTGCCGTTGCCGTAGGGCGGCTGTTGCATCGGCACGCCCGGCGACGGCGGGAACGGGCCGAGCCGGGGCGGGGCCACCTCGGCGGGCGCATCCGCCCCCGCCGGACCCTCGACCCGCGCCGTGCCGATCGACACCGGCCCGTCCAGCGGCGGCGGACCGTACGCAGGCGTCTGGCCGTCCGCCCACGCCGCCGCGCCCACCCGAGCCGGGTCGACGGGCGTCGGGCCGTGCGGTGCGGGGCTGTGCGGTGTCGCGCCGTCCTGGTCGATCGGTGCGGGGCCGGCGGTCGGCGTGGCGCTCACGTCACCGGAGGCGCCGGCGATCGGGTGGGTCGGCGCTCCGGGCGTGGCGGCCGGGGTGGGACCCGTCGAGCCGGCGGCGTCGGGCGTGGCACGTTGCGGCGGCTGTGCCCAGGGGGACGCGGGCCGACCGTTCGGCGCGGCGTCACCGCCGCCGGCCGGTGTCGACACGGCATCGGCGTCCCCTCCGTGGACCGCGGCGGGGCCGCCGGCCCGGTCCGGCGTGGCCGCCGGGCCGGAGGCGTCCGTCCTCGGCGGGTCGCCGGAATCCGGCGGCGTCGGCCGGTCGAGCGTGAACGGAAGATCGAGGCCGACCGGGGGCGGCGACGATCCACCGGTGCCCGGTCGGCTCCCGTGAGAATCCGGCCCGGCCTGCGGCGGCACCGGGCTGGCCTGCGGCGACGGCGCCGGGGCGGTCTGGTGTGGCACCGGGCTCGGCTGCGGGGGCGGCGCCGGGGTCGCCCGGGGCGGCACCGGGCCGGGGTGCGGCGACGGCACCGGGGCGTCGGCCGGCGGGAGGGGCCAGGGCGGTACGGCCGGCTGGGCCGGCGCCGCCCACGGCGGGGCGGCCACCACGCCGTCGATCTCCTCCGGCGGCCAGAGCGGTTCGACGTCCCGCTCCGGCACCTGCGGTCGGCCCGGCACGGGGGTACGGTCGTCGTTCTCATGCACCACGCGGTTCCTCCCCATCCCTCCCGCCGAGGATAGGCGGTCCGGCCGGCCGGGCGAGCCGGGTGCGGATCGATCGGGGTCAGCCCGCCCAGACCGCCCAGGCCCCCGGCTCGGTCCACCAGGACCGCTTCCGGCTCAACTCGCCCTCGACACCGTCGTCGAGGAACGGCACCTTCTCGTCGCGGGGCACGACCGCCACCGCCCGGCCCCGGGTCCGGCGTACCTCGAGCCGGACCTTCTTCCGGCCCAACGCCGATCGGGTGACCACGGGCACGGCCACGCCCACCGCCAGTCGACCGTCCGTCGGGTCCGGGTCGGCCAGCAGGGCCACCTCGCCGAGGTGCGCGTACCCGCCGGCGTTGCCGATCGCGCAGGCGCTGATCGGCTCGCTGCCGTCGCTGAGCACCCGGCCGTCGACCTCGACCCGGGCCCGCCAGTGCAGCGGCCGGCCGGCGTCGTCCGCCGCGCCGAGCAGCGCGCCGTCGAGCGTCACCGAGCCACCGTCGTTGCGCAGCAGGTCGAGCCGGCGCGGCGTGCCGTCCAGCACCGCCGCGGCCACCGCCGCCGGGTCGCGGGGCAGCCCGAGCTGCGCGGCCAGGTCCCGCGCCGTGCCGGCCCGGGCCGGATCCAACGGGAGTACGCCGACCGGCGGCAGGTCGGGCAGCGTCCGGTTCTCGGCCAGGTCGGCGGGGCGGCGGCTGGGCGGCGGAGCGTACCGCCGGACCAGCCGGCGCAGCACGGCGCGTAACTGACCGTCACTGGCCGTGGCGACGATCAGCCGGGTCTTGCCGTCGGGGTCGGGCCAGGCGAGGCCGTCGGCGCGGGGCGGGCCGTCGAGTCGGGCCAGCACCTCGTCGATCTCCGCGTCCGACCGGGCGGTCACCGTGGTCACCCGCGCCCCTCGCGCGGTGAGCGCGTCCGCGCAGGCCAGCACCGGTACGCGAGGCGTCTCGCAGCGGTCGGCGTCGGTCGTGGCGGCGGTGTCGTCCGCGCCACCGCAGCAGGCCCCGCCACTGCCGCAGCCCCCACCGGGAGCGTCCCGCTCCGAGCCGAGGGTGAGCAGCACCACGTCGTACACGAAGGAGCCTCCTGCTTCTCGACGAACCCCTGCCGGTCCCGCCGTCACTACTTGTTAGCCTGACACCCCGGGCTCGCTGACCGGTCGCCACCTGGCACCCGAGCCTTCTGGAGGCGGAGAAGATGCCAGCGATCGTGCTCCTCGGCGCCCAATGGGGCGACGAGGGCAAGGGCAAGGTTACCGACCTGCTGGGTGAGCGGGTCGACTACGTCGTGCGCTACTCCGGCGGCAACAACGCCGGTCACACGGTGATCACCCCGGACGGCCAGAAGTACGCGCTGCACCTGATGCCGTCGGGCGCGCTCTCCCCGAGCGCGATGATCGTCATCGGCAACGGCGTGGTGGTCGACCCGAAGGTGCTGCTGCAGGAGATCGACGGGCTCGCCGAGCGGGGCGTGGACGTGTCCCGCCTGCGCATCTCCGGCGACGCGCACCTGATCATGCCGCACCACCGGGCGCTCGACCGGGTGGTCGAGCGCTACCTGGGCAGCTCCCGGATCGGCACCACCGGCCGGGGCATCGGCCCGGCGTACGGCGACAAGGTCGCCCGGATGGGCATCCGGCTGCAGGACCTGCTCGACCCGGGGATCCTGCGCAAGAAGCTGGAGCTGGCGCTCCGGGAGAAGAACCAGACCCTGTTCAAGGTCTACAACCGCAAGGCGATCGACGTCGACGAGACCGTCGAGGAATACCTCCAGTACGCCGAGCGGCTGCGGCCGTACATCGCGGAGACCCGGGTGATGCTCTGGGACGCGCTGGACCGCGGCGAGACCGTGCTGCTGGAGGGCGCCCAGGCCACCATGCTCGACATGGACCACGGCACCTATCCGTTCGTCACCTCGTCGAACCCGACCGCCGGTGGGGCGTGCGTGGGCGCGGGCATCCCGCCGACCGCGATCACCAAGGTCATCGCGGTGAGCAAGGCGTACACCACCCGGGTGGGCTCCGGTCCGTTCCCCACCGAGCTGTTCGACGACAACGGGCAGCACCTGCGCAAGGTCGGCCACGAGTACGGCACCACCACCGGCCGGGAGCGCCGCTGCGGTTGGTTCGACGCCGTGGTGGCCCGGTACGCGTGCCGCCTGAACGGTGTGACCGACCTGGTGGTCACCAAGCTGGACGTGCTGACCGGCCTGGCCAAGGTGCCGATCTGCGTCGGGTACGAGATCAACGGCGAGCGTTTCGACGACATGCCGATGACGCAGACCGACTTCCACCACGCCACCCCGATCTACGAAGAGCTCGACGGCTGGTGGGAAGACATCACCAAGGCGAGGACCGAGCAGGAGCTCCCGGAGAACGCAAGACGCTACATCGCCCGCATCGAGGAGCTGACCAACACCCGGGTCAGCGTCGTAGGAGTAGGCCCAGGCCGAGAAGAAAACGTCCTCCGCCACCCCCTCCTCCCCTAACCCCACCCCCACCTCACCCCACCCCCTCCGGTCCGTCGATCATGAAGTTGGCGGCAGGTTTGTAGATCCACACCGCCGCTAACTTCATGATCAACAAACAGGGGTGCGGGGTTGTCCACAGGCTGGGGTGGGTTGTCCACAGGGGGTCTCGTCGGGGTCGACGTCGCGGGAGCCTCGACGGGTGGATCGCGTGGTGGTGGTCAGGCGGATCGCTGGTGAGCAGGGCGGGGTGGTCACCCGCGAGCAGGCGTTGTCGGCCGGCTTCAGTCGCCATGAGGTCGACAATCTGCTCGCCTCGGGACGGTGGCGCCGGCTCGCGCGGGCGACGTACGCCATCGGCGCGACCGAGGACGCCGACCGGGCCGAACGACGTCGCCGGATCCGGGCGGCGGTCCTGTCGCTGGGCCCGGGCGCGCACGCCGTCCTTGCCACGGCTGCCGAGTTGCACCGGATCGCCGGCCTCCCGAGAACGGGCGCGATCCATCTCGCGCTACCCGGCCGCGCGGCCAGACCGGCCCGCGCCGCGGATCCGGCGGTGGTCGTGCACCAGTTCGAACATCAGACCGACGCGTTGATGTCCGTCGACGGCATCCCGGTGACGGTTCCGACGCACACTCTCGCGGAGGTCATCCTTCGGGAGTCGCGCTACCGTGCGGTGGCCCTTCTGGACTCCGCGCTGCATCGCGGCAGGATCGACGAGGGTGACTTCCGCTCCCTCCCCACGCTGCTCGTGCGTCGGCGTGGTGCGGTGCATGCCCGTCGTTGCCTGGCCGAGGCGAACGGCGCGGCGCAGTCACCGCTCGAGACACGAACCCGGTTACGGTGCGCCGACGGCGGCGTGCCACCGGATGCTCTCCAGGTCGAGGTGCGCGACGCCGACGGACACCTTCTCGGCGTCGGGGACATGGGGTGGCGGGCCGCCCGGGTGATCGCCGAGGCGGACGGCCGGGATCCGCACAGCGCGCCAGGCGCGCTCTTCGAGGACCGGCGACGCCAGAACCGCCTCGCCAACGCCGGCTGGACCGTCCTCCGCTTCACCTGGTCCGACACCCTCCGCCCCGACTACATCCCGCACGTGGTCCGCGGGGCGCTGGCCACCAGGACCAAGCGTTGACCATGAAGTTGACGGCGATGTCGATCTCACATCGTGCCGCCAACTTCATGATCGACGGGGTGCGGGGTGGGGGTCGGTAGGATGCCGGGCGTGCGGGTTCTTCTGGTGGGTGGTGGCGGGCGGGAGCATGCGCTCGCGCTCGGGTTGAGTGCCGATCCGGCGGTCGAGGCGCTGGTCGCGGCGCCCGGCAATCCGGGGATCGCGGCGGTCGCCTCGCTGCGGGAGGTGACCCCGACCGACCCGGCGGCCGTGGCGGCGCTCGCCGTCGAGGTCGCGGCGGACCTGGTGGTCGTCGGCCCGGAGGCGCCGCTGGTGGCGGGCGTCGCCGACGCGGTACGCGCCAAGGGCATCGCGGTGTTCGGCCCGGGTGCCGAGGCGGCCCGGCTGGAGGGCTCGAAGACGTTCGCGAAGGACGTGATGACGGCAGCCGGCGTGCCGACCGCGCGCGCGTACACCTGCGTCGACGCGGCAGGCGTGGCGCGGGCGCTGGACGAGTTCGGCGCGCCCTACGTGGTGAAGGACGACGGGCTCGCCGCCGGCAAGGGCGTGGTCGTCACCGACGACCGGGCGACCGCCGAGCGGCACGCGGCGGACTGCGGGCGGGTGGTGATCGAGGAGTACCTGTCCGGTCCCGAGGTCTCGCTCTTCGTGGTCACCGACGGCGAGGCGGCCCTGCCGTTGCTGCCCGCGCAGGACTTCAAACGCGTCGGCGACGGGGACACCGGGCCGAACACCGGCGGCATGGGCGCGTACGCGCCGCTGCCCTGGGCCCCGCCCGGCCTGGTCGACGACGTGATGCGTGACGTGGTGCACCCGACGCTCGCCGAGATGCGCGGCCGGGGCACCCCGTTCGCCGGCCTGCTCTACGTGGGCCTGGCGATCACCCCCGCCGGGCCGCGTGTGATCGAGTTCAACGCGCGCTTCGGCGACCCGGAGACCCAGGTCGTGCTGGCCCTGCTGGAGACACCGCTGGCCGGCCTGTTGCACGCCGCCGCCACCGGCACGCTCGGCGCGCACCCGCCGCTGCGGTGGCGCGACGGCGCGGCGGTCACCGTCGTGGTCGCGGCCGACGGCTACCCGCAGGGTCCGCGTACCGGTGACGTGATCACCGGCGCGGACCGCGCCGGGATCATCCAGGCCGGCACCCGCCGGGACGCCGACGGCACGTTGCGCTCCGCGGGCGGCCGGGTCCTCTGCGGTACGGCCACCGGCCCGGACCTGGCCGCCGCGCGCGACGCCGCCTACGAGCTGGTACGCGCAGTCGAGCTGGCCGGCGCCCACCACCGCACCGACATCGCGGCGGCGGCGGTGGACGGCCGGGTCACGATTCCCGGCTGACCGGGGCGACCCGGTCCCGGCCGACGATCCGGTCGAGGACGTTGGCGGTGGCCCGCTCGATGCGCGGGTCACGGTGCCCGCGCCGGTTCAACGCCATGGTCCAGCCGAGCGTGCCGGTCGCGAAGACGATCGCGCCGCCGGGCGTCTCGTAGAGGTGGGTGCCCTGCAACCGCCTGCCGCCCTGCTGCGCCGGGTACGGCGACGCGCTGAGCAGCACGTCGTCCACCTGGGTCGGACGTTCGCTCGCCCGGTCCAGGCCGTCGGCCTCGCCGGCGACCACGCCGGGGATCCGGTCGCCGTCGGCCACCCCGGTGCCGGCCCACACCCAGTGGTCGGCGGAGCGCACCACGAGCGGCTGCGGGGTCAGCACGATGCCGTTGTACTGCACGCCGATCAGCGCCTGCTCGGGCCGGTCGAGGTCGCGCCAGCGCACTGTCGCGCCGGTGACCACCTCGGACGGGTCGGACCAGTCCTTGGCGCAGGCGACGAGGCGTTCGGGGCGACCGTCGGCGGCGTGCGGCAGGCGGACGTGCCAGTAGACGCTGTTGGCACCGAGGAAGGCGAGGCTGGTGCCGCCGGGCCTGCCAGGTGGTCACCGGCAGCACCACGCAGAGCGCGGCGGCCCTCCGGTCGTCACGCACCACGAACGGGGTGCACGCCCGCCAGCCGTCGGCGGAGGTGAAGACCGCCGTGTAGAGGCCGGAGACCCAGTCCTCGGGCACGCGCAGGCTCCAGGACACCGGCCACCGGCAGTCGAGCGCGCCGGTGGTGACGTCGGCCGGCGGCACCGGCCACGGCTCGCCGCGCAGTTCGGGGCTGGTCAGCAGCGTGCGGGCGCCGGCGCCGGCGTACCAGCCGAGGCGGTGCACGGTGACCCGGAACCGGCCGGCCGGGTTGACCGCGACGTGGAAGTCGACCGTCTCGCCGGGGGCCACGCTCGGCGTCGAGGCGTACCCCTGGATCTGACGGTGCCGGTCGTCGGAGGCCCGGCCGCCCTGCGGCGGCCACCACGGTTCGCCGGCCGCGTGGTTCTCCACCTCCACCGGCGGGGTGCGCCGCCGGGTCGGCCGCCGGCCCTCGCGGTGTTCGCCGAGGACCGGCTCGATCGGGCCGAGCGCGGTACGCCGGCGGAGTCGCACCATTGTCGTGTGTTCCCCGTTCACCCACTGAAACGGGGGCAAAGGTAACACCGCGCTCTGTCCTGTGTGGTCAGCCGATCAGCCGAAGT
Organism: Micromonospora sp. NPDC051300; assembly: GCF_044455315.1. NCBI lineage: Bacteria > Bacillati > Actinomycetota > Actinomycetes > Micromonosporales > Micromonosporaceae > Micromonospora > Micromonospora sp. NPDC051300. The sequence goes on from NZ_JBITEP010000029.1 coordinate 70,785, forward strand.
AGCGGCGCAGTTCCCGGCCGAGGACCTTGCCTGTGGCGTTGCGCGGCAGGTACTTGACGAAGACCACGTCCCGGGGCACCGAGAAGCGGGCCAGGTAGCGCCGGACGTACTCGCGTACCGCCTCCGGGTCGAGCGTCTCACCGGGGCGTAACGCCAGGAACGCGGCCAGCCGCTGCCCGTACTGCGGGTCCGGCACGCCGATCACCGCCACCTCGCGGACCTGCGGCAGCCGGGCGATCAGGTCCTCCACCTCGGAGGGGAAGACGTTCTCCCCGCCCGAGACGATCATGTCGTCGGCGCGGCCGTCGACGAAGAGCAGGCCGTCCGGGTTCAGCCGGCCGAGGTCGCCGGTGTCCAGCAGGCCGTCGCGGCTCTCCCGGCCGGCGCCCGAGGTGTAGCCCTCGAACAGCATCTCGTTGCCGACGAAGATCCGCCCGACCTGGCCGGCGCGGACCGGCTGGCCGGCCTCGTCCATGATCTCCAGCCGGGTGCCGTGCGGCGGGCGGCCGGCGCTTGTCGGCGCGGCACGCAGCTCGGCCGGGCCGGCGATGGACGCCCAGGAGACCTCGGTCGAGCCGTAGAGGTTGTAGAGCACGTCGCCGTAGCGGTCCATGAAGGCGGTGGCCAGGTTGCCCGGCAGCGCGGAGCCGCTGACCGCGGCCACCTTGAGCGGCGGCCGGGGCTGCGGCGGCGCGACCTCCATGAGCCGTTGCAGCATCACCGGCACGGCGAACAGCGCGTCGCACGGCTGCCCGGCGAGCGCGGCCACCATGGCGGCCGGGTCGAAGCGGCGGTGCAGCACCACCGTGGCGCGCAGCGCGAACGAGACCTGGAGCGCGGCGTACCCCCAGGTGTGGAAGATCGGCGCGGCGATCATCACGACGTCGTGCACGTGCAGCGGGATGCGGTCGATGATGGACACCAGCGGGCCGAAGCCGTGCGGGGTGGGGCGGCGGGCGCCCTTGGGCGTGCCGGTGGTGCCGGAGGTCAGCACGATGGTCCGGCCGTCACGCTCCGGTGGTTGCAGCTTGTCGCCGGGCACCGCGCCGGCGATCAGCTCCTCCTGCCGCCGCTCGTCGATCCGGTGCAGCTCGGCCGGCAGGCCGAGGACCCGGTCGGCGAACTCGGCGTCGTGCACCAGCGCGCGCAGGCCCTGCTCCTCGGCGACGGTGACGAGCTGCGCCGCGGAGAGGCCGGTGTTGACCAGGACCGCGTCGGCGCCGAGCAGCATCGACGCGACGATCGCCTCGATCAGCCCGTGGTGGTTGCGGCAGAGCAGGCCGACCCGGTCGCCGGCCTGCACGCCGAGCCCGGCGCGCAGCGAGCGGGCCAGCCGCTCGGAACGGTCCAGCAACTCCTGGTAGGTGAGCGCGGCGCCGTGCTCGTCCACCACGGCGACCCGGCCCGGGTCGCGGGCGGCGGCCTGGCGCAGCTCCCCGGCGAGGCTCCAGCCCCACCGGCGCAGCGCGTTGAGCTGCGAGGCGACCCGGATCGGGCGGCCCGGGGTGAGCAGACCGCGTCGGGTCAGCGTGGTGACGATGAACGGCAGGTCCACGGCGCAACCTCCTTCGCGTTCGTGATCTCCCGATCATGCATCCGGGCGATCCGTCCGCCCAGCCGGCGTGATCATCAGCCCAACCTGCGGACATCCGCCGGTCGCGGACCGGCGGCCCGACCCGCGACGGGGTGCGCCCGGCACGGCGCGTCGTCGCGGGTCGGGTCGGGGTCCGCCGGCGATCAGCGGATCTGCATCCCGGAGATGGCCCGGGAGATGACCAACCGCTGGATCTCGGAAGTGCCCTCGAAGATGGTGTAGATCTTGGCGTCCCGGTACCACCGCTCGACCGGGTGGTCGCGCAGGAAACCGGCCCCGCCGAGGAGCTGGACCGCCCGGTCGGTCACCGAGACGGCCACCTCGCCGGCCTTCAGCTTGGACATCGAGCCCTCGCCGGCGGTGAACGGCCGGTTGTTGCGACCCATCCAGGAGGCCCGCCAGACCAGCAGCCGGGCCGCGTCGATCTCCATCTTCATGTCGGCGAGCGCGAACGCGACCGCCTGGTTCTCGATGATCGGCCGCCCGAACTGCACCCGGCTCTTGGCGTAGTCGAGCGCGTACTCGTAGGCGGCACGGGCCACCCCGAGCGCCTGCGCGCCGACGGTCGGGCGGGACAGCTCGAACGTGCGCATCGCCGCCTGGCCGGAGGCGCGCTGGCCGGCGCGGGCCCGCGCCAGCCGCTCGTCGAGGGCGTCCTTGCCCCCGAGCAGGCAGCGGCCCGGCACCCGGACGTCGTCGAGGAAGACGTCGGCGGTGTGCGAGGCGCGCAGCCCGAGCTTGCGCAGCTTGCGGGTGGCGCTGAGGCCGGGCGTGCCCGGCGGTACGACGAACGCGGCCTGCCCGCGCGAGCCCAGCTCCGGCTCGATCGAGGCGGTTACCACGTGCACCCCGGCGATGCCGCCGTTGGTGGCGTACGCCTTCTGGCCGTTGAGCACCCACTCGTCGGTGGCCTGGTCGTAGACGGCGCGGGTGCGCATCGACCCGACGTCGGAACCGGCCTCCGGCTCGCTGGTGCAGAACGCGGCGACGGCCGGGGAGTCGACGTCGCCGAAGCACTGCGGCACCCACTCGACGAGCTGGTCGGGGGTGCCGGCGCCATAGATCCCGGCGACCGCGAGCGCGGTGCCGAAGATGCTCAGGCCGATGCCGGCGTCGCCCCAGAAGAGTTCCTCGCTGGCGATCGGCAGCGAGAGGCCGGTGGGGTCGGCCCAGCAGGTGGCGAGGAACTCGAACCCGTACAGACCGACCTTCGCCGCCTCCTGGATGACCGGCCAGGGAGTCTCCTCCCGGGCGTCCCACTCGGCCGCGGCCGGGCGCACGACCTCGGCGGCGAAGCCGTGCACCCAGTCGCGAAGGTCTCGCTGCTCCTCGTTCAGGTCGAGCGAGAACTCGGCCATGGTCAGGCCTTGGGGATGTCGAACAGGTTGGCGATGTTGGCAGCCAGGCCCAGGTCGCCCTTGGCCTTCAGCTTGCCGGTCATGAACATCATCACCGGGTTGGCGCCACCCGAGACGATCTTCAGGAACTCGACCGGGCCCATGGTGAGGCTGAGCTTCGGGTCCCGGGTCGGGGTCTCCGAGACGGTGCAGGTGCCGTTCTCGATGACGATCTCGTAGGTGTCGGTGCCGCCGTCCGGGCGGCCGGTGATGTTCCAGTGGATGACCGCGTTGGTGGAGCCGGCGCGGTCGGCGCGGAACAGCGTGGGCATCCGGTTGAAGACCTCGCTGAGGATCTTGCCGCGCGCCTCACCGGACATGATCTCGGCGATCTTGTCGTCCGGCGTGGACTTCACCAGCTGCGCGAACTCCTTCGGGCCGACGTTCGCGAAGTTGGCCGGGTCGAAGTCAGTCATGGGGGATGCACCTCTCGACTTGGTTACTCTGGCGTAACCCTACGCACGAGTAGGTATGCTCGCAAGGGTGTCCAGCCCACCGACCTTCAAGCGCCTGCCCCGGGCCGTACGCGAGCAGCAGATGCTCGACGCGGCCGTCAAGGTCTTCTCCCGGCGCGGCTTCCACGCGGCCAGCATGGACGAGATCGCCGACGACGCCGGCATCTCCAAGCCGATGGTCTACGCCTACCTCGGCACCAAGGAAGAACTCTTCGTCGCCTGCCTGCACCGCGAGGGCACCCGGATGATGGAGGCCATCGCCGGGGCCGCCGCCCCCGACCTGCCCGCCGACGAGCGGCTCTGGCGCGGGCTGCGCGCGTTCTTCGGCTTCGTCGGCGCACACCGCGACGGCTGGGCGGTGCTCTACCGGCAGGCGCGCGGCTCCCAGCCGTTCGCCGCCGAACTGGCCACCATGCGCGGCCGCCTGGTCGAGGTGGTCGCCGGGATGCTCGACCACGCGCTACGCGCCTCCGGGCGCGAGGTCGGCGCCACCGACCTGGAGGTGGTCGCGTACGCGCTGGTCGGCGCGTCCGAGTCGCTCGCCGACTGGCTGGCCGACCACCCCGAGGCGGACGCGGAGAAGACCGCCACCCGGATGATGAACGTGGCCTGGCTGGGCGCCGACCAGCTCCTACGCGGCGTCACCTGGCACCCCGGGGTGTAAGGAGGGGCCCCTTCTTAACGCATTCTGCATAGGCGGGGGCCCCTTTTAAAACTCCTAACTCTGGTTGCGTTGGAGTTGGCGCCAGCAGATGAGGGAGCAGGCGAGGCTGAGGAAGGCTTCGTGGATGTCGTCGCGGATTT
>NZ_JBITEP010000030.1:0-71615 GCF_044455315.1 Micromonospora sp. NPDC051300
ACGGCGGCTGCTCACCCCTCCTCACGTTCAGACGAAACGACCCTCACGTCCAGTCGGTTACGCCCAACATCATTAAGTTAGGACCTCTTAACACCCCCGCCGCGCGGCGGCCCGGGAGCGCGCCCGGCGACGGGCCCAGCGGGCGGCCTCGAACAGCCCGGTGACCGCCAGCGAGATGCCGACACCGGCGAGCAGGCCGGTGACCGGGTTGTGCTCGAAGGCCAGGCCGCCGAAACAGCCGAGCAACCCGCAGTAGATCCCCCAGGTGCCGCAGGCCAGCGCGTCGTACACCAGGAACGAGCGCAGCGGATAGCGGACCGCGCCCATGGTGAGCGTGACCGCGGTCCGGCCGCCGGGGACGTAGCGGGCGGTGGTCAGGATCATCCCGCCCCGCCTGTCGACGGCCCGGCGGGCCCAGTCGGAGCTCGCCCGCCGCCGGCTGTCGGCGGGCAGCCGGGCCAGCCGGTGCGCGCCGCCGCCGCGCCCGATGGCGTACGAGACGTGGTCGCCGATCAGCGCGCCGAGCGCGGCGGTCACGATCACCGCCACCAGGTTCGGTTCGCCGCTCGCCGCGAAGACTCCGGCGGTGATCACCACGGTCTCGCCGGGTATCGCCGGGAAGAACGCGTCGACGGCGGTGACCGCGATGATCACCAGGTACACCCACGGTGAGGTCACCGTCTGGTGCAGCAGGTCGAGCACGTCCCCCATGCCCCCATGCTCGACGCTGGGGTGTTAAGCGGGGGCCCTTCCTATACAAAAAGCGTTAACAAGGGGCCCCTCCTTCTCCTCGGCGGTGGGGCCGCGCGAGGTGAGCAGCACGCGCGCGCCCAGCGCCCCCTCCACCGCCGCCACCCAGTCGCCCGGCACCGACTCCAGCACCGGCCGCGCGAGCATCAGCCGCTCGGTCAACGCCGCCTGCCGCTCCAGGTCACCGGCCGGCCCGGGATCGAGCCGGTCGACGCCACCGACGTAACGACGACACATCCGCAGTCGAGGCCCGGCCAGGTCGAGGTGGGTGAGCGCCAACCCGTCCACCCCGCCGGCCACCTCCAGCGCGTACCGGTGGGCCACCGCGTCGAAGTGCCCGAACCGGAAACCGCCCTGCCAGGGATTGGTGGGGTTGCGCGGGTCGGTGAACGGCAGCGTCGGGTCCTCGGTGACCAGCGGCCCGGGGCCGTGCCGGGTGGTGGTCACCCGCAGCACCCCGAGCCGCTGGGCGGTGCCGGCCATCCCGGCCTCGGCGAGCAGCGTCTCGGCGTTGGCGAACGTCGTGGTGCTCCAGGTGGTGTACGGGTGGAAGCCGTGCCACTCGTCCAGCAGCACCCCCTGGGCGCCCTCGAAGACGCAGGTGCCCGCGCGCAGCGCGCCGGCCAGCCAGCTCCGGTCGACGATCGTCACCCGGTCGGCGAACGCCGCGTACGCCGGCAGGCAGTCGGCGACCGGCGGCGCGTCCAGCGGCCCGAGTTCCGCGGTGAGCCGGTCGCGCAGCGCGGCGAGCCGGCGGCGCAGCACCGCCGGCTCGCGGCAGTCGGCCACCCGGGGCGCCTCGTCGGGGGGGGGGGGGGGCGGGCCCCCCCGCCCCCCCCCCCCCCCCCCCCCGCCGCGCCGGGCCGCGCCCCCCGCCCGGGCGCGGCCGCCGCCCCCCCGGGGCCCCGGGGGGGGGGGTGCCCCGCGGCCGCCCCCCCGCCCCCCCCCACCCCCAGCCCGCAGGAGCCGTGCCGGTCGGCTCCCCGGGCGGTCTCCCGGGCCCGGTTGGCGGCCCGGTGGTAGGGAGTGGCCAGCAGCGCCTCCCCGTCCACGGTCAACCGGTCGAGCGCGTCGGGCACCCCGACCGACGCGAGGTGGTCGGCCTCGGCGGCCAGCGCCAGCGGGTCCACCACCACGTGCCGTGCCAGGTGGGTCCGCACGCCGGGGCGGAACGTGCCGGCCCCGAACTGGGCGAACGTGTGCGCCCGCCCGTCGCGCAGGACGACGTTGTGCGCCGCCTGCGCGCCCCCGTTGAAACGCACCACCGTGTGCACCGGGCGGGTGGCGCAGAGCGCGTCGACGACAGTGCCCTTGCCCGCGTCGCCGTAGCCGAGGTCGACCACCATCACGTGGTTCACAGCCGGGTGACCCCGCTCCCGCCGTCGGTGGGGGTGAACGGCAGCGCCGCCACCGCCCGCCGGCCGCCGCCGAGTGAGGCGAGCGCCCGGGAGACGGTACGGGTGGCGGTCGAGCCGGCCCGGTCCAGGTCGTCCAGGCCGGCGTCGAGGTCGATGGCCTGTTCGCCGAGGCCGACGGTGAGCGCGATGGTCTCGCAGACCGCGTCCAGGTCGTCCAGCTCGACCGCATTCTGCCCGAGCAGGCCGCGCCAGAAGTCGAGCACCTTGCGGTTGCCGGCGTAGTGGCTGCCGGCGGGGAGCAGGTGGTAGGTGTCCCAGCGGGCGGTCACCTCGTCCACGACCTGCCGGATCGGCAGGTCCTCGGCGGGGCCGCCGCCGATCCACCGGGTCACCTCGCGGGCCTTCAACCGGGGGTACGCCAGCTCGTCGCCGATGACGAACAGGTAGCCGCGCCGGCCCCGCTTCTCCCAACTGTCGGTGACCGTGTGCCGCGCCATGAAGTGCAACGCCAGCTCGTACGACTCCATCATCTGCCCGCCCCCGCCGCCTTCGAGCACGATCCGGCCGAGGTCGTCGTCCATCCGGTTGTCGGACTCGAACTGCCCGATCTGCAGCGGCACCCGGTCGCAGGTGGCGTCGCCGATCGCGCCGAACATGACCTGCGGGTCGCGGGCGTACCCCTGGCGCTGTAGCAGGCCGAGCAGTTGCGGCAGCTTGCGCTGGAGCACCCGGGGCACGTGGCCCATGGAGCCGGTGACGTCGAAGAGCACCGCGATCGGCGTGGACTGCGGGTGTTCGGCGGAGTCGCGGCTCTCCCGCGTCGCGTCGCGCGGGTCGAGCGCGGGGTGCACGGTGCGGGCCCCGCTGTCGCTGTAGGAGAACGCGCTCCTGCCGCTTCGGCGCCGGTAGCGGTCGGCGGCGTCGTACACGTCGGTGGACCAGATTCCGCTGCCCATGGCAGCCTCCCTAGGGGTTGAGGGTGAAGGGTCGGAAGGTGCGCGGCCCGTAGAGCCGTTCCAGCACCTCGTCGAGTTCGCGCAGCAGCCGCCAGGCGTCGTCGGGCCGGGCGGACAGTGCGGGTTGCCGGCAGCCGTCGGCGAAGGCGCGCAGCTCGCGGGGCGCACGGTCGGCCATCAGCCAGGTCATGCAGCTCGCGGCCAGCGCGATGTCGGTGCCCGGGCCGCAGGGCCGCCTGGCGGTGACCTCCGGCGGATACCAGTCGGCCAGCTCGGTGACGAGCGCCGGCGCCAGTCCGCCCGGTTCGGTCGAGAAGCACCAGTCGACGAGCACCAGGCCGTGTGCGTCCGGCTCGATCAACACGTTGCGGGGCAGGACCGCGCCGTGCACCACGCCGGCCCGGTGGGCCAGGCCGAGCGCGACCAGCAGCCGCCGCCACATCCAGGCCGCGTCGCGCGGGTCGACCCCGCCCGGGTACGCGCGGCGCACGTCGTCCAGGCTGTGCAGCCCGGGTACGGTCTCCAGCACGTTGACCAGCAGTTGCGCGCCGGTGGACGGGTCGCGCGCCGGGTAGGAGTCGACGAGCCGGGGCACGTACGCCAGGTGGCGCGGATCCCCCCGCTCCGCGATCCGCCGGAGAGCCCGCGCCTCGCGTGCCATCAGGTCGTTGTCGCTCGGGTGCCGCGGTGCCTTCATCTGTCGGTGAGAAGGGGCACCCTCTCTACCGGAGGCGTTAACAGGGGGCCCTTCCTTAACCCTCATCGGAGGGTCCGGAGCAGGGCGGGGTGGAGGAGACGGGCGGTGCCGGGGCGGTAGAGCTTGGCGCGTGGGCCGCCCCGGGCGCCGCCGCGTTCGGTGCTGGCGCCGGTGCCCTCCACGAAGCCCGGCACGGAGAGCACCTTGCGGTGGAAGTTGCCGGCGTGCAGCGGTTCGCCCCAGACCGTCTCGTAGACCGCCCGCAGCTCGGTGACGGTGAACTCGGGGGCGAGGAACCGGGTGGCCAGCGGCGTGTACTCCAGTTTGGAGCGGGCCCGCTCCAGGCCGTCCTCGATGATCCGGCCGTGGTCGAAGGCGAGCTGCCGGTTGGGCAGCGCGGTGACCGGCAGCCAGGTCGCGTCGGCGGCGTCGGTGTCGGCGACCGGGTCGGGCAGGTCGGGGGCGAACGCCAGGTGCGCGATCGACACCACCCGCATGCGTGGGTCCCGGTCGGGGTCGCCGTAGCTGCCGAGCTGTTCCAGGTGCACGCGGTCCAGCCGCTCGCCGCCGAGCCCGGTCTCCTCGGCCAGCTCGCGCCGGGCGCCGGCCAGCAGGTCCTCGTCCGGCCGGACGAAGCCGCCGGGCAGCGCCCAGTGCCCCTCGTAGGGCGGCGCGCCGCGTCGGATCAGCAGCAGGTGCAGCGCGCCCTCGCGGATGGTCAGCGCCACCACGTCGACGGTGACGGCGACCGCCGGGTAGTCCCGGGGGTCGTACCCGGCGAGGAAGTCCTGCTCGTTCACGGCGCTCACTCTCTCAAGTTGAGAACAACTCAATCTGAGAACAACCTAGCGCACGAAAGCGGGGACGCCAAGCCCCCACTTTCCTCAGCGGACGGTGCCGACCAGATGCGGCCGGCCGTCCCGGTCGCCGTGCAGCGCGAAGTCCCAGCCGTCGCCAGAGGTCGTGGCGCTGAAGGCCACCGTGGACGGCAAGGCCACCGGCAACTTGAACGTCACGTCCACGGTGTACGCGTCCGGCAGCCGGCTCTCCAGCGCGGCCAGGCAGCGCGCCTTGCTCCACATGCCGTGTGCGATCGGGCGGGGGAAGCCGAACAGCCGCGCGCCCAGCCTGGACGTGTGGATCGGGTTGTGGTCGCCGGAGACGCGCGCGTAGTCCGTACCGACGCGCGGCGTCACCCGCCACCGTGCGGAGGCGGCCGGCGGCGCGGGCCGGTCACCCGGGTCGCGCCGCGGACCGCCGCCGGCCGCGCGCTCCTTCCCGAGGTACGTCGACACGCCCCACCACACCTCCTCGCCGCCGACCGAGCCGACAAGCACCACGTCGAGCTGTCGGCCCCGCTCGTGCGGGCGCAGGTTCTCCGCGTAGGTGCGGAAGTCGACGCTCTCGCCGACCCGCACCGCCCGGCGCACGGTGATCCGGTTGGCTACGTGCACCACGCCGGTGAGCGGGACGGGGAAGTCGGCGGCGGTCATCAGCCGCAGCGACAGCGGGAACCCGAGCACGTGCAGGTAGGTCGCCGGCAGCCGGTCGGCCAGCCGGAACCCGCACACCCGGTCGTAGTCGGCCAGGTGCCCCGGGTCGACGCGGACCCCGGAGACGCCCAGCTCCACGGCCGGCAACTCCCGCCCCCGTCGCCGCCCGCCGCCCGGCAGCGCCCCGAGCAGCGCCCGCCGGTACAGCCCTCCCGCCGCCGGCAGCCCGTCCACCTCCACCAACTCCCGCCCGCCCGACCCCTCACCGCGTCGATCATGAGGTTGGCGGTCTTGTGGATCTCCAGAAGTGCCGTCAACTTCATGATCGATCGGGTGGGGTGGGGCCAGCGCCGCCCGGGCCGAGGTGAGGTCCTGGGTGCGGCCCTCGATCAGGTCGTGCAACGACAGCTCCTCGGCCGGCTCCTCCGGCCGCTGCTTGCGCCGCGCCATCACGCCCCCAGCAGGCTCTGGCCGCAGACCCGGACCATGTTGCCGCTGACCGCGCCGGACGCCGGCCAGGAGAGCCAGCCGATCGTCTCGGCCACGTCCACCGGCAGGCCGCCCTGGGCCATGCTGTTCATCCGCCGGCCCGCCTCGCGCAGCGTCAACGGGATGCGCGCGGTCAGCCGGGTCTCGATGAAGCCGGGCGCGACCGCGTTCAGGCTGATCCCGCGCTCGCGCAGCACCGGCGACAGCGAGTCGACCAGCCCGATCACGCCGGCCTTGCTCGTCGCGTAGTTGGTCTGCCCCCGGTTGCCGGCGATCCCGGCGATCGAGGAGACCGACACGATCCGCCCGCCGGCCGGGATCAGGTCGCGCTCCAGCAGTACGTCGTTGATGCGCTCCTGGCTGGACAGGTTGACGTCGATCACCGAGTCCCACCGGTCGGCGTCCATCCGGCCGAGCGTCTTGTCCCGGGTGATGCCGGCGTTGTGCACCACCACGTCGACCCGGCCGTGCCGGGACGCCAGGTGCTCGGCCAGCCGGGTCGGCGCGTCCGGCGCGGTCAGGTCGAGCTGCACCGCGCTGCCGCCGATCTCGTTGGCCACCGCGGCCAGCTCGTCCCCGGCCGCCGGGATGTCCAGCGCCACCACCTGCGCGCCGTCCCGGGCCAGCACCTTGGCCAGCGCCGCGCCGATGCCCCGGGCCGCGCCGGTCACCAGCACCACCTGGCCGTCCAGCGGGCGGTCCCAGTCGGCCGGCGCGACGGCGGTGCCGGCGCCGACCCGGACGACCTGGCCCGAGACGTACGCGGAGCGGCCGGAGAGCAGGAAGCGCAAGGTGGACTCCAGGCTCACCGGGGTGCCGGCGTCCCCGTCACGGGTGACGTACACCAGTTGGGCGGTGACGCCCCGGCCGAACTCCTTGCCGATGCTGCGGGTCAGCCCCTCCAGGGCGCGCTGGGCGGTCGCCTCGCGGGGCGAGCCGCACTCGGCCGGCGGCGTGCCCAGCACGATCACCCGGCCGCTGGGCAGCAGCGAGCGGGCCTGCGGGTGGAAGAAGTCGTAGAGCTGGCGCAGCCCGGTCGAGTCGGTGACGCCGCTGGCGTCGTACACCAGGGCCGCGAAGCGGCTGTCGCCGGTCGCGGCGGCCGGGTCGACGAGCTCGACCCCGGCGGCGGTCAGGATCTTGCCGGCCGGCTCGGCCAGCCGGCCGCCGGACGACGCGCCGAGCAGGACCGGCCCGGGAACGAGCGGGTCGCCCGGCGTGTGCCGGCGCAGTCGGGGCGGGTCGGGCAGGCCGAGGCGCTTGACCAGCGCGCGACCGGCCCCCGTCTGGACGAAGCTCGCGTACCTGTCGGTCATAGGCGTAGCCTACTGGCGAGTAGGGTTCGGGCAACAGCTACCAGGAGGCTGATCGTGCAGAGTGTCCGGCGGGTCGCGGTCATCGGCGGCAACCGCATCCCCTTCGCCCGGTCCAACTCGCGCTACGCGCACGCGTCCAACGCGGACATGCTCGGCGCGGCGCTCGACGGTCTGGTCGCCCGCTTCGGGCTGGCCGGCGAGCGGGTCGGCGAGGTGGTGGCCGGCGCCGTGCTCAAGCACTCGCGCGACTTCAACCTCACCCGCGAGGTGGTGCTCGGCTCCCGGCTCGACCCGCACACCCCGGCGTACGACATCCAGCAGGCCTGCGGCACCGGGCTGGAGGCCGCCATCCTGGTCGCCAACAAGATCGCCCTCGGGCAGATCGAGGTGGGCATCGCCGGTGGCGTGGACACCACCTCGGACGCGCCGCTGGCCGTCAACGAGGACATGCGCCGCACGTTGATCCAGCTCAACTCCGCCCGGACCCTCGGCGCGCGACTCAAGGTGGCGACGAAGCTGCGCCCGCTCCAGCCGTTCAAGCCGGAGATCCCGCGCAACGCCGAGCCGCGCACCGGGCTGTCGATGGGCGACCACGCGGCGGTGACCGCGCTGCGCTGGGACGTCGACCGGGCGGCCCAGGACGAGTTGGCGCTCCGCTCGCACCAGCGCCTCGCGGCCGCGTACGACAAGGGGTTCTTCGACGACCTGATGACCCCCTACCTCGGTCTCACCCGCGACCAGAACCTCCGGCCGGACACCTCGCCGGAGAAGCTCGGCTCGCTCAAGCCGGTCTTCGGCACCAGGGGTCCGGACGCCGAGCGGGCCACCATGACCGCCGGCAACTCCTCGCCGCTCACCGACGGCGCGTCGACGGTGCTGCTCGCCTCCGAGGAGTGGGCCCGGGCGCACAGCCTGCCGGTGCTGGCCTGGTTCTCCTGGTCCGAGACGGCAGCCGTCGACTTCGTGCACGGCGACGAGGGGCTGCTGATGGCGCCCGCCTACGCGGTGCCGCGGATGCTGGCCCGGGCCGGGCTCAAGCTCCAGGACTTCGACTTCTACGAGATCCACGAGGCGTTCGCCTCGCAGGTGCTGGCGACGTTGGCGGCCTGGGAGTCGCCCGAGTTCTGCGCCGAGCGGCTCGGCCTGGACGCGCCGCTCGGGTCGATCGACCGGGACAAGCTCAACGTCAACGGCTCGTCGCTGGCCGCCGGGCACCCGTTCGCGGCCACCGGCGGCCGGATCGTCGCCACGCTGGCCAAGCTGCTCGACGCCAAGGGGAGCGGTCGCGGCCTGATCTCCATCTGCGCGGCCGGCGGGCAGGGCGTGACCGCGATCCTGGAGCGCTGACGCCACAGTCGCCCGATGGGTGGCAAAGAGGACCAAACCTCACATTAGCCGTGAATGAACCTCACGATGGGGGCAACTCCTCCTTATCGGGAGGTTGAACGTGAAAACTCGTCGTTGGTTGTTGGCCGCCCTCTCCGGCGCGGCCCTGACGCTGGCACCCGGGCCGGCGCTGTCCGCCTTCGGGCCCTCGGCGGCGCTGGCCCAGACCACCACGGTGGTCGACGAACGGGCTGCCGGGGTCACCACACCGGCCGTCCCGCAACCCGGCCCGGTCAGCCCCGGCCTCTGCACGCCCGGGCTGCCGCCGACCGCCCCGCAGACCACCCAGTTCTACGACAACAACCGGCTGCTGGGGCCGCTCAACCTGCCCACCGCCTCGCCGGTCGGGCCGCTGCTCGCCGGCTACCAGCGGCTCGGCGCGCAGACCGAGACCGAATGGCTGAAGAACTGGACCAGCGGACCGACCACCCTGCTCTTCCCGCCGGAGGACGGCTTCGTGCTGGACCCGCACGGCGCGCCGATCAAGGCCCGGCAGGTCCTGCTGCCCGGCTACCGGATCGACCGCTTCGGCAACCCGACCGGCGCGTTCCTGGCACCGCTCGGCACCCCGTTCAGCTCGCGCTCGCTGGCGCCGCAGAGCCTGAACACCCCGCCGACGCCGCCGGCCACCACGCCGCTCGCGCCGCTGGCCAACTACCACACGTACTGCGTGGTCAAGCCGTTCCCGGTGGACTCCGGGCCGATCGCGCCCTGGTTCGCCCAGCCCGGCATGGGCACCCAGTTCGAGCTGAACCAGGCCTACTTCCCGCAGGCGTCGGACCCGGTGAACGTGCAGTGGCTGCTCGACCACGGTTTCCTCGTCGAGGAATACCTGGACGGCCTCTGCACCGACCCGACCGGGTGGGCGCAGTCGTCGCAGATCTGCTGAACCGATCGGAGGTCGGGCGTGGACCGGTACGAGTTGCGCACCGCGCTACTGGCCGCGGGGGTGTCACCCGACGCCTTCCAGTTGGCGGACGCGCACGAGCACCAACCGGTCCCGCCCGACTTCTGGTTCCTCCGGCGCGGCGCCGGCGGCTGGGAGATCGGGCCCTACGAACGAGGCCGGTACAAGCTGTGGCGGTGGTACGCCACCGAGGCGGAGGCGACCGCAGCCCTGTTCCACATCCTGGCCGAGCACTCGACGTCGTGAGCAACCCGGACGCGAGCCTGCTCCGTCACCTGGACATGAGGCGAACGAGAGGCCCCGGCACGTGACCCGGGCCGAGGAAGACGAGTACCGGCAGTTCGTCGCCGTCCGGCTGGAGTCGCTGCGCCGCACCGCGTACCTGCTCTGCCGTGACTGGCACACCGCCGACGACCTGGTCTCCATCACCATCGGCAAGCTCTACCGGCACTGGCGCCGGGTACGCGCGGCGGAGAACGTCGACGCGTACGTGCGGGGGATGCTCACCAACGCGTGGCTGGACGAGCGGCGGCGGCCCTGGCGGCGCGAGCAGAGCACCGACGAGGTGCCGGAGACGGCCGACCTGGTCCTGCCCGAGCCCACCCTGGCCGAGCGCGACATGCTGCTCGCGCTCCTCGGCCAACTGCCGCCCCGGCGGCGGGCCGTGCTGGTGCTCCGCTACTACTGCGACCTGTCCGTGGACGAGACCGCCCACATCCTCGGCATCAGCGCCGGCACGGTGAAGAGCCAGGCGGCCCGGGGCCTGGAGGCGTTGCGCCTGCTACTGACCGGTATCCCGTCGACCCGGGGGGAGCTGTCATGACGTACCGGCAGTTGTTCGACGACCTGATCGGTGAGCCGCCGGTCTCCACGGTGGACGTGGAGCGGGTGATCGGCGGGCAGCGCCGGGCCCGCCGGTTGCGGATCGGCGCGGGCGCCACGGCGGTCGCCGCGGTGGTGGCCGCGGTGCTGGTCGGCACCACCTCGCTCATCGGCAAGCCGCACGCCCAGCCGGCCAAGCCGGCGCCAGCCGTCACGACGACCCCAGGTACGGACCAGGACCTGGACCGGATCGACGCCGCTGTGGTGGCGGCGCTGACCCGCGCGGAGCCGCGTCTCGCCTGGGCGGTGAAGGGCGGACCGGTGATCGACACGCCGAACTGGGCCTCCGATCTGCTCGACCGGAACGGCACTCCGGACTACCAGGGCGGCGGCACCTTCCGGGTTGCCGGTGCGGATCTGAGCGCGGAGCTCCAGATCATCCGGGACGGTGCGCGGATCTGGGCGGAGGACACGAAGAGCGGCTGCTACCGGACCGCCATCGAATGCGGCGAGCGGACCGGGCCGGACGGGGACAAGATCAGGTACAGCAGCTCGGTCCGGGAGCAAGAGGTGCCACCGCAACTCCGAGACCGGATCGAGAGCCATTCGGAGATCGTCAGGGCGACGGCGCTGCGCCGGGACGGCGTGCTGGTAGAGCTGTCGATCCAGACTCTGAGCGCCGAGGCCCGGATGCCGCTCACCGCCGAACAGGTGATCCCGGTGGTGCTGGATCGCGCCGTCGCGCCCGCGCCGATTCCCTCCCCGTCGCCGACGCGCGCCTCCACCGTCACGACCGTCGCCGGTACGCCCGAGGACGCGAAGCGCCTCGATGAGGCGCTGACCGCCGCGCTGCGCCGGCAAGCGGACGGCTTCACCTGGATGACCGGGTGGGGTGGTGCGGACAGTCCGAACCCGGTCGGCTCCGAACCCAATGGCCGGTTGGTCCTGGACACTCCGGTGTTCACGTACGCCACCTTCCGGTTCGGTGCCCGGGCCGGGCAGATCACCCTTCGCCTGGTGCGTGACGGCGAGG
This sequence comes from Micromonospora sp. NPDC051300, assembly GCF_044455315.1. Lineage (NCBI taxonomy): Bacteria > Bacillati > Actinomycetota > Actinomycetes > Micromonosporales > Micromonosporaceae > Micromonospora > Micromonospora sp. NPDC051300. The sequence goes on from NZ_JBITEP010000030.1 coordinate 11,208, forward strand.
CCGCCTGGGCGGCCGCCCCGCCCTGTCCCACCGCCGGTCTCGCTGCCCGCCATTGCACGGTGAGCGACACGCCGGACGGCCAGCGGGTGCGAGCCCGACGCCTGCTCACCGGTTTCGGCCCGCGCGCCGATGGGGCCCGTCCGACCCTGAGCAACAATTACGTGGTCGAGTCGCTGCGCCCAGACGGCACGCTGGTCCGCCTGTACCTGGTCCAGGACAAGCCGGCGCTCACGCTGGCCCAGGCGACCGAGGTGGCTCGGGATCCGGCGCTCGTCCTCGCCCCACGGCCGCCGGCGGGGACCGCCACGGCCCGGCTCAACGGTCCACCCGTTTGGGATTTCGACGGCGCGGTGCAGGACGGCGCGTCGGCAGCCCTCGACGCCGTCTCCCCGGAGGGGACGATCTATCTGCTGCTCTCTGGCGGGGGCGGCGGCGGAAAGGGCGCCGGTCACCTCTCGTTCAGCTTCCTGGTGGAGCGAGCCGGGTTGACCGGCGACGGGGAGATCATCGTGGAGCGCCGCGCGGCGATGCAGGTGAACTGCGCCACGGTGCGCGCCCTCCCGCCCGCCCTACACGCCAATCACGCGCACGACGGTGAGTGCACCGAGTCGACCCGAGACGGCAACCGGGTCGTCTCGATCGTCTCCCGGTCGGCCGGGACGGTGGTCTACGACGTGTTCGTCCAGCGGCCCGACCGGGGCATGGTCGAGGTGGTGCTCGACAACCGGCCCAACACCGGAGCCAAAACCGACATGCCGACGGACGGGAACCTCGGGTCCCGGTGGCCGAAGGGCGTCCGGGGCGGCGCCACCCCGCCGCTCACCGTCGACCAGGTCACGGCGTTGGCCGCCCACCCGGACCTGCTCAACCTGCTGCCCTGAATCGGCGGGTCGGGCATCCCGCGCCGGGGGTGTCCGACCCGCGCGGGCCGACGATGGTCCCGCCCGGCCGTACGGGAGAATGGGCGCCGTGACGACGATCCCGAACGTGCTCGCCAACCGGTACGCCTCGCCCAAGCTGGTCGCCCTCTGGTCACCGGAGGAGAAGGTCCGGATGGAGCGCCGGCTCTGGCTGGCCGTGCTCCGGGCCCAGCGTGACCTCGGCGTGCCGGTGCCGGACGGGGTGGTCGAGGCGTACGAGCGGGTGGTCGATGACGTCGACCTGGCCTCGATCGCGGCCCGGGAGCGGGTCACCCGGCACGACGTGAAGGCGCGGATCGAGGAGTTCAGCGCGCTCGCCGGGCACGAGCACGTGCACAAGGGGATGACCTCCCGGGACCTGACCGAGAACGTGGAGCAGCTCCAGGTCCGGGCGTCGCTGGAGCTGATCCGGGACCGGGTGGTCGCCACGCTGGCCCGGCTGGCCTGGCACGCGGGCGAGTACTCGCCGCTGGTGATGACCGGCCGGTCGCACAACGTGGCGGCGCAGGCCACCACGCTGGGCAAGCGCTTCGCGTCGGCGGCCGAGGAGCTGCTGATCGCGTACGAGCGGCTGGAGGACCTGATCGGCCGCTACCCGCTGCGCGGGATCAAGGGTCCGGTGGGCACCGCGGCCGACCAGCTCGACCTCTTCGACGGCGACGCCGGGAAGGTCGCCGAGCTGGAGCGCCGGGTGGCCGAGCACCTCGGTTTCGCCCGGGTGCTGGACAGCGTTGGCCAGGTCTATCCGCGCTCGCTCGACTTCGACGTGCTCGCCGCGCTCGCCCAGGTGGCCGCCGCGCCGTCGTCGCTGGCCACCACGATCCGCCTGATGGTCGGTCAGGAGCTGGTCACCGAGGGCTTCAAGCCGGGTCAGGTCGGGTCCAGCGCGATGCCGCACAAGATGAACACCCGTTCCTCGGAGCGGGTGAACGGCTTCGCGGTGATCATCCGGGGTTACCTGTCGATGGTCGGCGAGCTGGCCGGCGACCAGTGGAACGAGGGCGACGTCTCCTGCTCGGTGGTGCGTCGGGTGGCGCTGCCGGACGCGTTCTTCGCCGCCGACGGCCTGTTCCAGACGTTTCTCACCGTGCTTGACGAGTTCGGCCCGTACCCGGCGGTGATCAACCGGGAGCTGGAGCGCTTCCTGCCGTTCCTGGCCACCACGAAGATCCTGGTCGCCGCCGTGCGCCGGGGGGTCGGCCGGGAGGTGGCGCACGAGGTGATCAAGGAGCACGCGGTAGCCGTGGCGCTTGCCATGCGGGAGAAGGGCGCGGCCGAGAACGACCTGTTCGACCGCCTCGCCGCCGACGGCCGCCTGAACCTGACCCGCGCCGAGATCGACGCCCTGGTGGCCGACCGCAGCACCTTCACCGGCGCCGCCGACGACCAGGTGACCCGGGTCAACGTGCGCATCACCAGGATCGTCCAGTCCCACCCCGAGGCCGCCACCTACTCCCCACCCCCCATCCTCTGACCCTTCTCGTCGATCATGAAGTTGACGGCATGTTCGATCTCCATCGGTGCCGCCAACTTCATGGTCAACAGCGAGGGCGGTCAGGGGCCGGTGGGGGTCTCGGCGGCCGAACTCAGGTTGGGGGCGCTGGCCGGTTCGGCGATGCCGCCGGGAGCGCTGGCGATCTCCGGGTCGTGGGCGGTCTCGGCGGCGATCATCGGCTGGTCCGGGGGCATCACGTCGGGCGTCTTCGGCGCGACGATCACCGCGGTGCCGTAGGCGCAGATCTCCATCCACATCTCGCCGCAGTCGCGGCTGTCGAAGCGCATGCCGATCACCGCGTTCGCGCCGAGCCGCTGCGCCTCCTCGCCCAGGCGGGCGACCGAGTCGGTACGCCACCGGGTGAGGTTGTCCGGCGCCATCGGGTCGTAGGCGCCACCGCGCAGGTTCTTGACCCCCTCGCGGTACGGGTTGCGGGTCCTCGCCATCGAGGAGACCACTTCGCCGAGGATCTGGCGGATCTCGTAGCCGGGCAGTTGATCCGTCGTCACGACCAGCACGATTCCGATGCTGTCAGTCACCGGCGGAGCGGGTTCGGGTGCCGTGTGCACCTGATCGGATGCTGCGAAACGGCGCGGCGCGGACGGCCGGGCGACTCCCGACCCATCCGCGCCGCACCCGGTGGAAAGCGTCAGACACCGGCCACCGAGGTGATCCAGGACCGGTTGTACGCGACACTGCCGTAGTTCTGGATGCTGGAGCCGTCGGCGGTGGAGGCCACACCGACCTGCCGGCCGTTGTAGAACTCGGGGCCGCCCGAGTCGCCGCGCCAGGCGTTGCCGCTGATCCGGGTGCTCCGGATGGCCTGCCCGCCGTACGCGTCGGTGGCGCTGGTGCTGGTCACCCGGACGTCGGCGGTCTTGAGCTGGGGCGACGCGCCACAGCCGCTGTAGCAGGTCATGCCCCAGCCGTAGATCGAGTTGGTGGAGCCGACCGGCGGGTTGCTGCTGGCCAGCGACACGGTGGAGGTGCTGACCGTGCTGGAGAGCCGCAGCAGGGCCAGGTCGTTGCGCGTGTACGAGGCGCTCACGCTGCGGGTGACCCCGCCCGAGGCGTAGTAGACGCTGCCGACCCGGACCGACATGGTGCCGCTGACGCAGTGCCGGGCGGTGAGCACCCACTGGGACGCGATCACGCTGCCGGAGCAGGTGAACGAGCCGTTGCTGAAGACGGCCGCGGCCCAGGGCGCGGACGAGACGGTGTTCCCGCCGATGATCGGCTGCGGGCCGGCCGGTGCGGCGCCGGCGCCGGATGCGGTGGCCAGCACGCCGGCCAGCGTGGTGGTCAGCACGGCGAGCAGGGGACGGAGGCGCATGGTCGGGGCTCCTTCTGCGCGGACACCCGGGGTCGCCGGGTGGATCTTGGCCTGCCGGACGGGGTGGGCCGGCGGCGGACATCGATCAATGACATCGACATCTGACGATGCATGCTACGGGTGCGCCGGGTCGCGTCACAAGATGGGAATCGAGGTGCATCGATCATGTGAGGTGCGCCGCGCGGCGTGGCGGGGCGCTGTCGGAAACCGGTCCCGGACCCCGCCCGGCAGGGCAAAATGCCTGGTGAGACCCGTTGCGGGCGATAGGTGGCCGGCCTGTCGCGCAACGTTTACGTATCGACGCCGCAACGAACTCGCAACGGTCCCCGGCGTGCGCCGCAGCGGTCGCCGATCATCGCCCGAACTGGACCGGCCGGTGCGGGCGGGACGGCATCTGCCAGGTAGGCTGGCTGCGCTCGGCCGTTTGTGGGCCGGCACCCAACTGCGTACACAGTCAGGAGTGCCCAGTGCCTCGCGTCGTCGTCGACGTCATGCTCAAGCCCGAGATCCTCGATCCGCAGGGCCAGGCCGTCGCAAACGCGCTGCCCCGGCTCGGCGTCAGCGACGTCGCCTCGGTCCGGATCGGCAGGCGGATCGAGATCGAGTTCACCGGCGAACCGGACCTTGACCGGGCCCGCGAGATCGCCGACAAGCTGCTCGCCAACCCGGTCATCGAGGACTTCACCGTCCGGGTGGTCACCGACGAGACCGCGGGCGCGCACTCGTGACCGCCCGGGTCGGTGTGGTGACCTTCCCCGGCTCGCTCGACGACGGGGACGCGGCCCGCGCGGTGCGCATCGCCGGCGCCGAGCCGGTCCGGCTCTGGCACGGCGACCCGGACCTGCACGGGGTGGACGCCGTCGTCCTGCCCGGTGGCTTCTCCTACGGCGACTACCTGCGCTGCGGCGCCATCGCCCGGTTCGCCCCGGTGATGGAGACGGTCGTCGAGGCCGCCCGCGGCGGCCTGCCCGTGCTGGGCATCTGCAACGGTTTCCAGATCCTCTGCGAGGCCCACCTGTTGCCAGGGGCGCTCACCCGCAACCAGCACCTGCACTTCCGCAACCGCGACCAGGTCCTGCGGATCGAGGCCACCGGCACCGCCTGGACCAACGCGTTCCAGCCGGGCCAGGAGGTGCTGATCCCGGTCAAGAACGGCGAGGGCTGCTACGTCGCCGACCCGGCCACGCTGGACCGGCTGGAGGCCGAGGGTCGCGTCGTCGCCCGCTATCTGGGCGGCAACCCCAACGGGTCGCAGCGTGACATCGCCGCGATCACCAACGAGGCCGGCAACGTCGTCGGCATCATGCCGCACCCCGAGCACGCGGTGGAGGCGCTCACCGGCCCCTCCCTGGACGGCCTCGGCTTCTTCACCTCGGTGCTCAAGCACCTGGTGGGAGCGCCGGCGTGATCATGGCCGGGACCATCGGTCGGCTCACCCGCCGCGCCGGCGGCGAGCGCAGCAAGGAGACGTCATGACCACCCATCCGGAGCAGAGCCTGCTCCAGTCGCAGGGCGTGGTGCCGCAGAACGGCCCGACCGACGACTGGGCGCCGGGCGTGGACACCGTGCAGCGCGCCGGCGGCACGCCGGAGGAGCTTCAGCCGTACGCCGAGCTGGGTCTCCGCGACGACGAGTACGACCGGATCCGGCACATCCTCGGCCGCCGACCCACCCAGGCCGAGCTGGCCATGTATTCGATCATGTGGAGCGAGCACTGCTCCTACAAGTCGAGCAAGGTGCACCTGCGCCAGTTCGGCGAGAAGGCGCCGCCGAGCGACCGGCTGCTCGCCGGCATCGGGGAGAACGCCGGCGTGGTCCGGGTCTCCGACGAGCTGGCCGTGACCTTCAAGGTCGAGTCGCACAACCACCCGAGCTTCGTCGAGCCGTACCAGGGCGCGGCGACCGGCGTCGGCGGCATCGTCCGCGACATCCTCGCCATGGGCGCCCGTCCGGTGGCCGTGATGGACCCGCTGCGCTTCGGCGCGGCCGACCACCCGGACACCGCGCGCGTGCTGCCCGGCGTGGTGGCCGGCGTCGGCGGCTACGGCAACTGCCTCGGCCTGCCCAACATCGGCGGCGAGGTCGTCTTCGACCCCTGTTACCAGGGCAACCCGCTGGTCAACGCGCTCTGCCTCGGCGTGCTGCCGGTCGACCGGCTGCAGAAGAAGGACGCCACCGGCCCCGGCAACGTCGTGGTGCTGATGGGTGCCAAGACCGGCCGCGACGGCATCGGCGGCGTGTCCGTGCTGGCCAGCGCCACCTTCGACGAGGGCAGCGAGCAGCGCCGCCCGTCGGTGCAGGTGGGCGACCCGTTCATGGAGAAGCTGCTCATCGAGGCGTGCCTGGAGCTGTACGACGCCGAGCTTGTCGTCGGCATCCAGGACCTCGGCGGCGCCGGTCTGACCTGCGCGCTGACCGAGACCGCCGCCTCCGCCGGCACCGGCATGCGGGTCTGGCTGGAGCGGGTCCCGCTGCGTGAGCCGTCGATGGAGCCGCACGAGATCCTGGCCAGCGAGTCCCAGGAGCGGATGCTGCTGGTCGTCACGCCGGAGAAGCTGGAGGCGGTGCTCAAGACCGCCGAGAAGTGGGGCGTCTGGGCCACCGCCATCGGCGAGGTCACCGCACCGTCGCCGGACGGCCGTCCGGGCCGGCTGGTCGTCACCTGGCGCGACCAGCTCGTGGTCGACGTGCCCCCGGGCTCACTGGTGGACGACGGCCCGGTCTACGCCCGCCCGATGCGGGAGCCGGCCGACCTGATCCTGCTCCAGGCCGACCGGGCCGAGACGCTGCCCCGGCCGAGCACCCCGGACGCGCTCCGGGAGACCGTGCTCCGCATGATCGCCTCGCCGAACCTGGCCGACAAGACCTGGGTGACCGAGCAGTACGACAGGTACGTGCTGGGCAACACCGTGCTCGCCCAGCCGGAGGACTCCGGCGTGATCCGGATCGACGAGCGGACCGGCCTCGGCGTCGCGCTCTCCGTCGACGGCAACGGCCGGTACGCCCGCCTCGACCCCTACCAGGGGACGAAGCTGGCGCTGGCCGAGGCGTACCGAAACGTGGCCGTGACCGGCGCGAAGCCGATCGCGGTGACCAACTGCCTCAACTTCGGCTCGCCGGAGGACCCGGGCGTCATGTGGCAGTTCGCCGAGGCCGTGCGCGGCCTGGCCGACGGCTGCCTGGAGCTGGGCATCCCGGTCACCGGCGGCAACGTCAGCTTCTACAACCAGACCGGCGCCGCGGCCATCCACCCGACCCCGGTGGTCGGCGTGCTGGGTGTGCTCGACGACGTCGCCCAGCGGGTGCCGATGGGCTTCGAGCCGCGGGCGGCCGGCGACCACGACCAGCTCTTCCTGCTGGGCGAGACGCACGTCGAGCTGTCCGGCTCCGAGTGGGCGTGGGTGACCCACGAGCACCTCGGCGGTATCCCGCCGCAGGTCGACCTGGCCCGCGAGCGGCAGCTCGGCGAGCTGCTGGCCGAGGCGGCCCGGGTCGGGCATGTCAGCTCGGCGCACGACCTCTCCGACGGCGGCCTGGCGCAGAGCCTGGTCGAGTCCGCGCTGCGTCGTGGCGTCGGCGCGCAGATCGCGCTCCCGGAGCACTTCGCCGAGGGCTCGATGCCGTTCGTCTTCCTGTTCAGCGAGTCGGCCGGCCGGGTGCTGGTGTCGGTGCCGCGCGGGCACGAGAAGGCGTTCACCGCCCTGTGCGGCGAGCACGGCGTGCCGTGGGAGTTCATCGGCGTCACCGACCCGACCGGCGGCGCGCTGGAGGTGCGCGGCCAGTTCCGGATCGCACTGGACGAGCTGCGCGAGGCGCACGGCGCGACCCTTCCGCGCCTCTTCGGCCCGGCCGAGGCGCCGCAGGTGGAGGTGGCGGCGACGCGTACCGGCACCAGCACCGTGCTCCCGGCCACCGCCGAGCAGCCGGTCGGCGTGGAACCGGCCCAGGTCGCCGCCGAGCCGATCGCCGAGACCGGCGTGAAGGCCGAAGTGCCGGGCGACCAGGCCCGGCCGAACGCCGAGGCCGCTCCGGCCCGCTCCACCGCGACGCCGGAGGACGTGTCCGCCGGGTCGACCCGGGCGACCCGGGCCGGACGCGCGGACGCGGCTCCGGGCACCGCCGGGACCGAGGCCGGGTCCACCGGCCCGGCTCCGGGCACGGCCGGGACCGAGGCCGAGTTCACCGCCCCGGCCCCGAGCACGCCGAACGGACCGGGCCCGGCGCGGGCCGGAGAGACGCCCACCGGCGGCCCGAGCGACCCGGCCGAGGCGGCGACCGCCCCGGACGACACCCGGACGGCCTCCGATGAGCCCGACCCGCGCCCCGCGCCGGATCAGCGCTGAGGCTCTGGCCTTGGCCGTCTACGCCCAACCCGGCGCCGGCGCCCGCTTCGACTGGGGGCTGACCGGGGCGGCGGAACTCGGCCGGGTCTGTGCCGCCCTGGTGGTGGTGGACGTGCTGTCGTTCACCACCGCCGTCGAGGTCGCGGTCAGCCGAGGCTCACGGGTGCACCCGTTCCCGTGGGGTGAGCAGGCCGCCGAGTACGCCCGCCGGGTGGGCGCCGTCGCCGCCGTGGGCCGCCGGCAGACGACCCCGGAGCATCCGTGGTCGCTCTCCCCGGCGGCGCTGCGGACCGCCCCGGTGGTCGCCGACCTGGTGCTGCCGTCGCCCAACGGCTCGGCGATCAGCGCCGCGGCGAGCGCCACCGGCATCCCGGTGGTCGCGGCCTGCCTGCGCAACGCGCGCGCCGTCGGGCGTTGGCTCCGCCACCAGGGGTACGGCACGACCGACGCCCCGGTGGGTGTGGTGGCCGCCGGCGAGCGGTGGCCCGACGGGTCGCTGCGCCCCTGCGTCGAGGACCAGCTCGGGGCGGCCTGCGTGCTGGACGCGCTGGCCGGGGTGCCCGGCGGTCTCTCGGTGGAGGCGGCCATGGCGTTGGCCGCGCTGGCCAGCACGCCGGACGTGCCGGCGGCGGTCCGGGGCTGCGTGTCCGGCCGGGAACTGGCCGAGGGCGGCTTCGCCGGGGACGTTGCGATCGCCGTCGAGGTCGGTGTCTCCGACGTGGTGCCGGTGCTCCGCCAGGGCTACTTCACCGCAGCCTGACCGCGGCCCCGCTCTCCCCGCCGGGGCGGAACCGTGACCTGACGACGATGGCCGCCCGCGGTCGCGGACGGCCATCGTGGTGGTGAAGGTGCGCTCAGTCGTCCAGCCAGTCGAGACGTCGGCCACTCCGGTCGGGCTGGCCGTCCGGGCGGGTCCGACCGGCGGCCTGCGCCGGGTCGTTGTGGTAGCCGCCCTGGTTGTCGTAGCCACCGCCGCGCTGCTGCGGCGGCTCCTGGCCGTAGCCGCCCTGCTCGCCGTAGCCGCCGCCCGGCGGCGACTGGCCGTAGCCGTCACCGTAGCCGCCGCGCTGGTCGTAGCCGCCCTGTTGGCCGCCGTCGTAGCCGCCCTGCTGGCCGTAGCCGCCCTGCTGGCCGGCGTCGTAGCCGCCCGACTGCCGGCCGTCGTAGCCGCCCGACTGCCGGCCGTCGTAGCCGCCCGACTGCCGGCCGTCGTAGCCGCCCGACTGCCGGCCGTCGTAGCCGCCGGCCGGGTTGGCGTCGTAGCCGCCGGTGGGCGCGTCGCCGTAGCCGCCCTGCTGCCGGGTGCCCTCGTATCCGCCGGCGGCGTTGTCGTAGCCACCCGCCGGGGCGTCGCCGTAGCCGCCGGTCGGCCGGTTGCCGCCGTAGCCGGGGGCGTCGCCGTATCCGCCGGCCGGGGCGTCGCCGTAGGCCGCACCCCGGGGGGCGTCGTAGCCGCCCGTCGCGTTCGCGTCGTAACCGCCGGTGGGCGCGTCGCCGTAGCCGCCCTGCTGCCGGCCGCCGTCGTAGCCACCGGGTGCGTTGTCGTAGCCGCCCGGCGCGGCGCCGTAGCCGTAACCGTCGCCCTGCTCCGCGCCCCGGCCGTACGGGCCGGAGGCGGCCTGGTCGTAGCCCTGCCCCTGCTCGGGCTGGTAGGTGCTGGTCGGGTACGGGTCGGCCGCCGGCGCGTACTGGGTGCCGTCACCGGTGTAGCGGCCGGTGGGCTCGTCGAAACGCTCGTTGCCGTAGCCGCCGCCCTGCGCCTGCGGGTAGCCGGCCGCTCCCGCTGCCCCTGTCGCGTAGTCCGGGCTGCCGTAGCCGGCGCCGGAGGACGGGCCGTTGCCGTAGCCGCTGCCCGAGGAGGGCGCGTTGCCGTAGCTGTTGTTGCCGCCGTAGCCACCCTGCCCGGGCGCGTCGTCGCCGTAGCCGTATCCGGCCCCCGCTCCGACGCCGTACCCGGCACCGGGCGGTGCGCCGTACGGGTCCGGCGGGACGTCGTCCACGACCGGGCGTTGCAGCATGGTCGGCGCCTCGCTGAGCGCGGCGCCACCGACCATGGTCGGCGCCGGGCCGGCGCCCATGCCGTTGACCACCCGGGTCTGGTCGTCCGCGCCCCGGTAGGCGCCCCGGGCCGCGGGGATCGCGCCGGCTGCGGCGGCCCCACCCGGGCCACCCGGTCCGACCGGACCGCCCGGGCCGTCGCCGTCACCGTCGTCGTTCTTGCGGCGCATGTAGAGCAGCACGATGGTGCCCACACCGACGGCGACGAAGAGGCCGCCGAGCAGGATGAGCAGCCACGAGCCGAAGCCGCCGGAGTCGTCGCTCGCGGCCGCCGGTGGGGCGGCCGGGGCGTCGGAGGTGGCCGCGTCGGTCGCCTCGTCCTCGGTCACTTCCTCGGACGGCGGGGCGGACTCGCTGGCCGACGGCGTCGCGCTCGGGCTCGCCGACGCCTTCACCGCGATGCTGAGCCGGATTCCGGTGGCGGACTGACCCGCGGCCGCGTTGATCGACTTGGCGGTGGGGCTGGCGCCGTCCGCGGAGGCGCCCAGGTCGATCCGCCCCGGTGCGATCGGGTTGTCGGCGGAGCCGCTGAAGCTGAAGTTGCCGCTGCCGTTCGTGTTCGTCCGGCGCTCCTTGCTGGCGCTGTCACGCAGCATGACCAGCGCGCCGGAGATCGGCTCGCCGTCGGAGTTGACCACCTTGCCGGAGACCGTCTTCACGGTCTGCGGCTGCTGCGGCGCGGCTGGTCCGCGAACCGTCATGGCGCGCGAATCGCCACCCTGTTCATTACCCGCTCGTGCGGATACGCGAACTTGTCCCGACTTGGTCGCACCCTGCGGCAAGTTATCAGCGACGAGCGTGACATTGAAGGTGGCAGTCTGCCCAGCTTCGATGGCCTGGGCCGGCACCCGGCATCCGCCCTGGCACGTCAGCCCGCCGAAGGTGTCGACAGTGACGCTGAAAACGCTGGTGGACTCATTGTTGTTCTTGACGGTGAAGGCCATGCCTGTCTGCTGACCGCTCGACAAAGAGTCAGTCGACAAGGTGGTGATCTGCACATCAGGGTTCGCCGCGAGGGCGGGTGTGGCGGGGACGGTGAGCAGCGCGCCGAAGACCAGCGCCACGACCACACCGGCCCGATGCGTCCAGGCACGTCGGTGTGTTGACACGTCCACCGCCTTCCGGGTCTGATCTCCCCGCCGGCCGGTCCGGCCGGGTCGATCACTCACGGTACGAATTACGCCGTCGGCAACTATGCCTTGTCTGACCGGATCATCTCTACCCAGGGCCGGCGTCGGGCGGCCTTCTGCCGGGTCGTATCGTCCCGTCGTGTCCTCTCCGCACGCTTATTCCGACTCGGTGCTCGCCGCGCTCACGGCGCTGGACGAGGGGCGTACGGCCGAACGGCCGGTGTTGCGGGAGGCGGTCCGGACGCTCTTGGCCGCCCTCGCGGAGCGCGCCCCCGGCCGATCGGTGGAGGTGCGGGTCCCACCCTACGGCGCGGTGCAGTGCGTGGCCGGGCCGCGACACACCCGCGGCACCCCGCCGAACGTGGTGGAGATGGACCCGGCCACCTGGCTGGCGGTCGCCACGGGACGCCTCGGCTGGGCGGAGGCGGTCACCGAGGGTCGCGTGCGGGTCTCGGGGAACCGGGCCGACCTCTCCGCGTACCTCCCGATTTAGTCGGTCGGCGGAGCCGGTCCGGGTCACGCTCGGCGGACATGTCGTGACTGTCGGTGGCGACGTCTGTTCGCGTACACTGGTGCCCGACGACGGTCCCGGCCCACGGTGCGGAGCTGCCCCCCGACTCCGCCAGGCCAGTCCAGACCCCCAGCACGAGGGAGCGGCAGGTGCCCCGAGGCGATGGCCGGCTGAGCCACGACCTTGACCCCCAACGACCCGGCCCCCAGGACGCGTGCGGCGTCTTCGGTGTCTGGGCGCCCGGGGAAGAGGTAGCCAATCTGACCTACTTCGGGCTCTACGCCCTGCAGCACCGGGGTCAGGAGGCCGCCGGCATCGCGGTCAGCGACGGCTCCGGCGTGGTGGTCTACAAGGATCTCGGCCTGGTCGCCCAGGTGTTCGACGAGCCGACGCTTGCCAGCCTGCGCGGGCACGTCGCGATCGGGCACGCGCGCTACTCGACCACCGGCGGTTCGACCTGGGAGAACGCCCAGCCGACGATCCGGGCCACCAGCGCCGGCACCACGATCGCGCTGGCCCACAACGGCAACCTGGTCAACACCGCCGACCTCCAGCGCGAGGTGTCCGCCCGGGGCATGGACTCCGACGGGTCGAGCAACGACACGTCGCTGGTGACGATGCTGCTGGCCAGCCGGCCCGACCTGTCGGTCGAGGCGGCCGCGCTCGAGGTGCTGCCGCAGCTGCGTGGCGCGTTCAGCTTTGTCTTCATGGACGAGTCGACGCTCTACGCCGCCCGCGACCCGCACGGCGTGCGCCCGCTGGTCCTCGGCCGGCTGGAACGCGGCTGGGTGGTGGCGAGCGAGACCGCCGCGCTGGACATCGTCGGCGCGAGCGTGGTCCGTGAGGTGGAGCCGGGCGAGCTGATCGCGATCGACGAGGGCGGGCTGCGGTCCAGCCGGTTCGCCGCGCCGGAGCCCAAGGGCTGCCTCTTCGAATACGTCTACATCGCCCGGCCGGACGCCACCATCGCCGGGCGTAACGTGCACGCCGCCCGGGTGGAGATCGGCCGCCGGCTCGCCAAGGAGCACCCGGTCGAGGCCGACCTGGTGATCCCGGTGCCCGAGTCGGGCACGCCGGCGGCCATCGGCTACGCCGAGGAGTCCGGCGTCACCTACGGCCAGGGCCTGATGAAGAACCCGTACGTCGGGCGCACGTTCATCCAGCCCTCGCAGACGCTGCGCGCGCTCGGCGTCCGGCTGAAGCTGAACCCGCTGCGGCAGAACGTCCGCGGCAAGCGGCTGGTGGTGGTGGACGACTCGATCGTCCGCGGCACCACCCAGCGGGCCATCGTCCGGCTGCTGCGGGAGGCGGGCGCGCTGGAGGTCCACGTGCGGATCTCCTCGCCGCCGGTCAGTTGGCCCTGTTTCTACGGCATCGACTTCGCCACCCGGGCCGAACTGCTGGCCAACGGGCTGGACAACGAGGGCATCCGGCGGTCCATCGGCGCCGACACGCTGGGCTACGTATCCCTGCCCGGTCTCATCGCGGCGACCGAGCAGCCGAAGACCCGGCTCTGCCGGGCGTGCTTCGATGGGGAGTACCCGATCGAACTGCCGGCCGGAAACCTGATCGGCAAGCACGTGCTCGAGGGAGTGGGCCGCCGGGTCGTCGCCGAGGCGGCCGAGCCCACCAGCCCGCTCGTCGCCACACCGACCCATCACCCGTAGCACCACCGACGCGGGTCCGGCCGCTCCGGCCCCGCGGAACCACAAAGGGGAGAACCGTGACGCACGTGTCCGAGCGCAGCGGCGCAGGATCCAGCCCGACGGGCGCCGGCGGCGACCGCCAGCCCTGGTCGGCGGGGTCCGGCCGCACGCAGCGCAAACGCTCGGTCTCGTACGCCGACGCCGGGGTGTCGATCGAGGCGGGCGACCGCGCGGTCGAGCTGCTCAAGTCCAAGGTCAGGGAGACCCGCCGCCCGGAGGTCATGGGTGACCTGGGCGGCTTCGCCGGCCTGTTCCGGCTGGACACCAAGAAATACAAGAGCCCGATCCTGGCCTCCTCCACCGACGGCGTGGGCACCAAGCTGGTGATCGCCCAGCAGCTCGACATCCACGACACGGTCGGCATCGACCTGGTCGCCATGGTCGTCGACGACCTGGTCGCGTGCGGCGCCGAGCCGCTGTTCCTGCTCGACTACATCGCCACCGGCGAGGTCGTGCCGGACAAGGTCGCCGAGATCGGCGCCGGCATCGCCGACGGCTGCCGGTACGCCGGCTGCGCGCTGCTGGGCGGCGAGACCGCCGAGCACCCCGGCGTGCTGCGCCCGGACGAGTACGACATCTCGGCCACCGGCGTCGGCGTGGTGGAGGAGAGCGAGATCCTCCGCCCGGAGCGGGTCGAGGTGGGCGACGTGGTGATCGCCATGCGCTCCTCCGGCCTGCACTCCAACGGCTACTCGCTGGTCCGGCACGTGCTGCTCGGCGCCGGCCGGATGCGGCTGGACGTGGTGCTCGACGACTTCGGTCGCCAGCGCACGCTGGGCGAGGAGCTGCTCACCCCGACCAAGATCTACGCACAGGACTGCCTCAAGCTGATCGCCGAGGCCGAGGTGCGGGCGCTGGCCCACGTGACCGGCGGCGGCATTCCCGGCAACCTGGTCCGGGTCCTGCCCGAGCACGTCGACGCGGTGGTCAACCGGTCCACCTGGAAGCCGCAGCCGATCTTCGACCTGATCCAGTCCAAGGGCCGGATCGAGGACCCGGAGATGGAGTCGACGTTCAACATGGGCGTCGGCATGTTCGCCATCGTCTCCGCCGAGGACGCCGACCGCGCGCTGGCCACCCTGACCGGCCGGGGCGTCGACGCCTGGCAGGCCGGCGAGATCATCGAGGGTTCCGGCAACGTGCAGATGGTCGGCCAGCACACCCGCGGCTGATCACCCTGCGTTGATCATCCGAGCACCTGATCGGGGGTTCACCCGAGTGGCCGCCTCCGCCTAGCCTGAAGGTTCGGTTTCTTCAGGCGGGGGAGGGTCGATGGCTGCGCGTACGCCTGGCGGAATGCGGGGCATCGCCACCGTCCCCTCGTACGTGGTGATGCAGCCGACCACGCTGTGCAACCTCGACTGCGCCTACTGCTACCTGCCGCTGCGCGCGGCGGACCGGCGGATGCCGGTGGCGGTGGCCGAGGCGGTGGCGGCGTCGGTGAACCCCTGGGCGGCCGAGGGCCGGTGCTCGGTGGTCTGGCACGGCGGTGAGCCGCTCGCCGCCGGCCGGGAGCACCTGGCCGCGCTGCTGGCCCCGTTCGGGCCGGAGGTCGAGCACCACGTGCAGACCAACGCGACGCTTGTCGACGACGCCTGGTGCGCGTTCTTCGCCGAGCACCGGGTGCGGGTCAGCGTGAGCGTGGACGGCCCCCGGGCGCGCAACGCCGAGCGGGTCACCCGGGGCGGCCGGCCGGCGTACGACCGGATCGTGGCCGGCGTGGCGGCGCTGCGCCGGCACGGGCTGCCGTTCTCGGCCCTCGCGGTCGTCTCCCGGCCGGAGCCGGGGTTGGCGGCCGAGCTGTACGACTACTTCCTCGACCTGGGCTGTGAGGTGCTGGGCGTCAACATCGAGGAGACCGAGGGGGTCAACACCCGGACGAACGCGCGGGACGAGGCGGCGGTGACCGGGTTCTGGTCCGAACTGGTCGCGGCGTGGCGCCGGGATCCCCGGATCCACCTGCGAGAGGTGGAGTGGTCGCTGCGGTACGCCGGCGCGGTGCTGGCCGGTGCCGGCGACGAGGTGCTGCCCCGGCGGCTCGACCCGATCCCGACGGTCGGCCACGACGGTTCGGTGGTGGTGCTCTCGCCCGAGCTGGCCGGCTTCACCGACCCCCGCTACGGCGACTTCGGCAGTGGGAACGTGCTGGCCACCCCGCTGCGGGAGATCCTCGCCGACGCCGGGCGCACGCCCTGGGTGGGCGAGTTCCTCGCCGGCGTGGAGGCGTGTCGGGCGTCCTGCGCCTACTTCGGCTTCTGTGGCGGCGGCCATGCCGCGAACCGCTACTTCGAGCAGGGGCGGTTCGACGGTACGGAGACCGAGCACTGCCGCAACAGCAAGATCCGCCTATTGGAGGGAGTGTTGGCGCATGCCCGAGATCATCAGTGAGACCGACCGGGACGTGGTCACCGACCGGGTGCGGGATGCCGCCGCGGGGCTGTCCGCGCTGCTCCACGAGGCCGAGGCGGCGCGCCTGCTGCGGGCGGAGGTGTCGGGGTCGGACGGGGCCCACGCGGTGTGCGCGTGGAACCACTTCGAGAACATCCCGACGTTCTACAACTGGAACAACCGGCCGCGCTGAGGGACGTTTCCGCGATCAAGGACCTGCCGTCGCCGCCGGGGAGGCGCCCGGTGCGGCAGGTCCCTGATCGTCGGTCGTACGCCGTCCCCGGGTGAGCACATGCGTGAGCACGCGGGGGCTACCGCGTGCTCAGATGTGACCGGAGGTCAGCGGGTCGGACGGGCCCAGGGGTCCGGATCGTCGTCCGCGTGGTCCTCGTCATCGTCGTCGACATACTCTTTGTAGTCGTCGTCGAAGTTGTGCTCAGACTTTCCACTACCCGCCAACTCACGCTGCAAGGCGGTTAGGTCGGTGTTCGGGGAGTGGTACTTCAACTCCCGGGCCACCTTCGTCTGCTTGGCCTTAGCACGGCCGCGCCCCATGGCTCGACCCCCTCGCACAGAATGCGGGGCAGCCCGAAGGCGGGCCCCGATGACGTCAGGCATCTCTCGTGGCTCTTACGGTACATGGGGATGCCACCGTTCGGCACCTCGGGTCGCCGTCGACCGGCCTTGCGCGTCGTAGTGTTGCGACCGTCACACAGTGTACCGGGTAAGGAGCGTCCACGGGGACCGGCCGTGACAGAAAGCAAACTGGCAGGAAGCGACCAATAACCAGCTTAACGCCCTGATCGCGCCCGCGCGGCCCGGGGGCGGAGCGACGACCCGCCCCCGGAAGCCGTCAGCGCAGGTGGATGGCGCGCAGCCGGCCGACGTCAGCCATCCGCCGCTCGGCGAGCCGGTCCGCCGCGACCGCCGGGGGCACACCCTCGTCGTCGGCGAGGCGCAGGATCTCCCGGGTGGTGTCGAAGATCCGGGTGGCGCGCAGCTTGGCCCGCTCGAAGTTGAAGCCCTCGATCTCGTCCGCCACCTGGATCACGCCGCCGGCGTTCACCACGTAGTCCGGGGTGTAGAGGATGCCCCGGTCGGCGAGGACCTTCTCGATGCCGGCGTGGGCGAGCTGGTTGTTCGCCGCGCCGGTGACCACCTTGGCCCGCAGCACCGGGACGGTGTCGTCGTTCAGCGCGCCGCCCAGCGCGCACGGGGCGTACACGTCGATGTCGGACGCGACGAGCGCCGCGGTGTCGTGGACCAGGGTGACCTGCGGGTGGGTGGCGCGCACCCACTCCTGGGCGCGCGGGTTGACGTCGGTCGCCACCACCTCGGCCCCGTCCTCGATCAGGTGCGTGGTCAGGTACTTGCCGACCTTGCCCAGGCCGGCCACCCCGACCCGCCGGCCGGCGAGCGTGGGGCTGCCCCACACGTGCTCGGCGGCGGCCCGCATGCCCTGGAACACACCCCAGGCGGTGAGGATCGACGAGTCGCCGGCGCCGCCGTGCTCCACGCTGCGGCCGGTCACGTAGCGGGTCTCCCGGGCGATCACGTCCATGTCGGCGACGTAGGTGCCGACGTCGCAGGCGGTGTAGTAGCGGCCGTTGAGCGACTCCACGAAGCGACCGTAGGCGCGCAGCAGGGCCTCGCTCTTGAGCTGCTCCGGGTCGCCCCAGATGACCGCCTTGCCACCACCGAGGTCCAGGTTGGCCAGGGCGTTCTTGTAGGCCATGCCACGGGAGAGGTCGAGCACGTCGGCGAGGGCGTCGGCCTCGCTCGCGTACGGGTAGAACCGGGTGCCGCCGAGGGCGGGGCCCAGCGCGGTGGAGTAGATCCCGATGATCGCCTTCAGGCCGGACTGCTTGTCCTGGCAGAACACGACCTGTTCGTGACCCGTGGCTCCCGGGTCGTCGGTGCTGGCGAATACGCCCATGGCTGACTCCTGTGTCGGTGTGCGCCCTTGTGGGGCGCGGAACCTTCGGTGGCACGCCGGCGGGATGCTGCCGGTGTCGTTGAGCCTAATATCGGCCGGAACCGTACTGTCGCCCACGTCACGCCGCCGGTGTGACGGCGGCGACGGACGGTCCCGTCTCGTGGGAGGATCGCGCCGTGCCGTCGCTCTTCGCTTCATACCTGCGCGTGTACGAGCCGCTGACCGCCTTCGACCGGGACCGGCAGTCGTACTGGCGCCGGTACGTCAGCGAGGGACGGGCGATCGCCCCGCTGGAGGGGCCGGGCCGGCAACGGACCTCGGTGATCGAGGCGTTGGGCGCGGGCTGGACCCGGCTGCCCGACCTGCCCGACGAGGCGTACGTCCTGGAGGCCGACGACACGCTGCTGGTCTGCCCGTGGAACCTGCGGATCCGGGTCGCCGAGGCGGCGCTGAGCGCCCGCGACGGCGTGCCGTCGGTGCTGGCCGACGCGTTCGTGCCGCCGGTCCTGGCCGGGCAGGCGAAGGCCGTGGTGGAGGACTGGCGCAGCGGGGCGCGGGTGCTGGAGCACGGGGTGCCGCGGGTGCACGAGCAGGTCGCCACCTGGGGCGTGCCGCTGCGCTGGTTCGTGCTCTTCGAGGCCGGGGAGCGGCACCTGGTCACCGACCCGGAGCGGCGGGCGCTGCGCTACCGCACCGAGATCTCCAAGGCGCGCCGGCGCTCGTCGCGGGCGTTGTCGGTGCTGCGCAAGTCGGTGGGCGAGGCGCCGATCACCGAGGCGGTCGAGGAGGCCGCCCGCTGGCTGGAGGAGTTCCACCCGCGGTCGGTGGTGGAGCTGGACTACGGCGGGCTGGTGCGGTTGCTGCCGGACGAGACGCTGACCGAGGACGACTCGACCGAGCTGGTCGCGACCGGGCTGGCCGGGCTGGCGCGGGGCGAGGCCGAGGAGGCGTCGGCGGCGTACGACAAGCTGGTCGCCCGCTGGCGCGCGGTGCAACTTCTGGAGCGCTGCAACTGACGCCCGGTTTGCCCCTCTTCGACCTACCGGATACGAGAGTGTCTCGTAGTTGACGCATCACGAACCGTGATCATGAGTCCGAATAAGGTAGTTTCTGCGGCATAAAAGTCGTAAAAATCGGGCATGGTTCATCCGTCCGTCTAGGGACCTTCAGCCGTTCGGCCCATGTCGGACATCGGGGACTAGCCGGACCATGGGAGACGCGTCGGCCGGCGGGACCCCGGCCGATGTCTATACATGTGGAGGAGTGACCCCGATGGCATCGCGAACGCACGAACCAGAGCCGCTACTCACACCGGCCGAGGTGGCGTCGATGTTCCGAGTCGACCCGAAGACGGTGACCCGGTGGGCCAAGGCTGGCAAGCTCAGCGCCATCCGGACCCTGGGCGGCCACCGCCGTTACCGCGAGTCGGAGGTACGGGCCCTGCTGCAGGGGCAGATCCCCCAGCAGCGTCAGGGGGACTGACGACACGGAGTTTCCAGCTCTTCGATCAGGGGCGGTCGGCCGACGGGCCACCGCCCCTAATCGTGTCCGGGGGCGGTCGGATCCAGCACGATCCGCAGCCCCACCGTGCCGCTGTCCCCCCGGCGCAGCCGGCTGCCCAGCAGGCTGAGCCGGCCGATCAGCCGATACTTCCGCTTCAGCAGCTCCCGCACCCGGCGGGTGCTCTCCGGATCGTCGATCGTGGCGTGGCCCGGCACCGCCGCCCCGTGCGGCCGGCCGCGCACGTCGCACGGCGCCACCGTGACCCGGCCGTCGCGCCGGATCCGCTTCACCTTGCCGGAGTCGGACACCGTCCACACCGCCAGCGCGTCGCCGTCGCGCACCGCCCACACCGGCGTCGGCACCGCCCGGCCGTCCTTGCGGAACGTGGTGAGCAGGACGTACTTCTCCGCCGCGAGGCGATCCAGGTCGGTCACGCCGCCCAGGATACGGCCGCGACCGCGCCCGCGAGCCCGGATAGCGTGCTCCCATGACCAGCGAGCCCACGATCGGCGACGTGTTCGGCGAGATGATCCGCGACGCGTACGCGGTGGCCACCGGTGTCGGGCCCCGGCCGATGGCCGGTGGGCGACTGCCCCGCCCGGTCATCGAGATCATCGAGCGGGACGACGGGCTGGTCAACGGCGCGCCCGCCGGTCACTACCTGGACCCGCCCGAGCGGTGGCAGCCGCACGACCACCGGGCGGTGGACCGGGTCCACGGCCACGTGCTCGACGTCGGCGTCGGCGCCGGCCGGATCGCGTTGCGCCTCCAGGAGCGCGGGGTGCCGGTCACCGGCCTGGACACCTCGCTCGGGGCGCTGCTCGTCAGCCGTCACCGGGGCGTACGCGAGCTGGTGCACGCCACCGTCGACGAGCACGTCGCCGACGGCCGGCGCTACGACACGTTCCTGCTGCTCGGCAACAACCTCGGCCTGTTCGAGGGGCGGGAACGCGCCCCGGCTCTGCTGGCCGCGCTCGCCGCGCTGGCCCGGCCCGGCGCGCGGGTGATCGCGCACGGCACCGACCCGTACGGCACCACCGACCCGGTGCACACCGCCTACCACGAGGCGAACCGGCGGCGGGGCCGGCTGGGCGGGCAACTGCGGCTGCGGCTGCGCTACCGGCTGCTCGGCACCGAGTGGTTCGACTACCTGGTGTGCTCGCCCGAGGAATTCGCCGAGCTGGTCCACGGCTCGCCGTGGCGACTGGCCGACGTGGACAGCACCGACCACCCGTACTACCTCGCCACGCTCGAGCTGAGGCGTTAGGAAGGGGCCCCTCCTATCGCGTAGGCGATAAGAAGGGACCCCTCCTTACCTCTCAGACCTGGACGGTGGGCGCGGTCTCCTCGGGGGGCAGGCCGCCGTCGCCGTCGACCACCTCGTCCGGCGTGCCGTCCTCGTCGATGTCGACCATGGTGATGTCCACCTTGCCGTCGCCGTCGGTGTCGAACTGGAACAGGTCGGCCTTGCCGTCGCCGTCGGTGTCCACCACCCACACGTCGGTCTTGCCGTCGTTGTTGGTGTCCGCCCGAAGCAGGTCCACCCGCTCGTCACCGCGCGTCTCGACCGTCTCGGTGCCCTGCGCGCTCTCCGGTGCCTGGCTCATCTCGTTCCTTCCTTCGGCGTTGACGGCGGTCTTTACCCCGTCCGGCCGGCCCCCACGCATGCCTGGCGGTCCCGCCCTGCATAGGGTCGCATCCAGGATCGAGCGAGCGGCCGGCCCGGCGCGGCGGAGACCCCGCGCGCCACCGCCGCGACGAGGGGACAGCGATGAGTGGTCGTTTTGTGGTCGTCGGGGCCGGCACCATGGGCCTCGGCATCGCGTACGTGGCGGCCGGCGCCGGGTACGCGGTCGAGCTGGTCGAGGTCGACCCCGAGCGGGGCGCCGACGCCGTCCGGCGCCTCGGCGAGCTGTGGGACCGCGCCGTGGGGCGGGGCAAGCTGACCGCGGAGGCGGCCACCGCCAACCGGGTCCGGGTGACTCTGCGGACCGGCCTGGCCGAGGTGGCCGAGGGGCCGGACGTGATCGTGGAGGCGGTGCCCGAGCGGCTCGACCTCAAGCGGGCCGTGCTCCGGGAGGCCGAGGGCCGCCGTCCGGCGCTGCTCGGCAGCAACACGTCGAGCATCCCGATCGCCGAGCTGGCCGACGGGCTGGCGCGTCCGGCGGACTTCCTCGGGCTGCACTTCTTCAACCCGGTCTGGGCGATGGCGCTGCTCGAGGTCGTGGTCGGCCCGGCCACCGCGCCGGCCACCACCGAGGCGGCCGTCGCGCTCGCCACCCGGCTGGGCAAGGACCCCGTCGTGGTACGCGACATGCCCGGCTTCGCCACCTCCCGCCTCGGTGTCACGCTCGGCCTGGAGGCGATCCGGATGGTTGCCGACGGTGTCGCCGCACCGGCCGACATCGACAAGGCGATGGTGCTGGGCTACCGGCACCCGGTCGGCCCGCTGGAGCTGACCGACCTGGTCGGGCTGGACGTCCGGCTCGACATCGCGCGCACCCTCCAGGCCGCGTACGGGGACCGGTTCGCGCCACCGCCGCTGCTTGCGGAGATGGTGGCCGCCGGGAGGCTGGGCAAGAAGTCCGGGCAGGGCTTCTACACCTGGGAAGGCGGCTCGAAGAAGTGAGCGGGCTGCGGATCGAGGAACTGCCGGACCGGCTCGTGGTCACGCTGGACCGGCCGGAGAAGCGCAACGCGATCGACGCCGACCTGGTCGGCGAGCTGCACGCGGTCTGCGCCGAGCTGGAGGCGCGGCCCCGGCTGATGCTGCTCACCGGCGGTACGGAGGGCATCTTCGCCGGCGGCGCCGACATCGCCCAGTTGCGCGAGCGTGGCCGACTGGACGCGCTGGCCGCCATCAACCAGGGCGTCTTCGCCCGGATCCGGGCGCTGCCGCTGCCCACCGTGGCGGCGGTCGACGGCCCGGCGCTGGGCGGCGGCGCCGAGCTGGCGTACGCCTGCGATCTCCGGGTGTGCACGGACCGGGCGGTCTTCGGCCAGCCCGAGGTGCGGTTGGGCATCCTGGCCGGCGCCGGCGCGACCTATCGGCTGCCGGCGTTGGTCGGCGAGGCCCGGGCCAAGGAACTGCTCTTCACCGGCCGCCGGGTGGACGCGGACGAGGCGCTGCGGATCGGCCTGGTCAACCGGGTGGTGGCCGAGCCGGCGGAGCTGCTGCCCACCGCCCACGGCCTGCTCGACGAGATGGCCAAGGGCTCGTCGCTGGCGCTGCGGCTGACCAAGCTGGCGGTCGACGCGCCGCCGGCCGCGCATCCGCAGCTCGACCTGCTGAGCCAGGCCGTGCTCTTCGAGGACGAGGAGAAGCACCGGCGGATGACCGAGTTCCTCGAGCGGCGCCGGCCGCGCTGAGCCGACACGGTGAGGGCCGCACCGGATCGTCCGGTGCGGCCCTCGATGCCTGACGGCTCAGTCCCTGATCTGCACCCCGGCGTCGGCCAGCGCGGTGATCGCCCCCGCCGACTCGCCGAAGCCGATCACCAGCACCGCCTCCGGACCGAAGCCCTTGATGTCCTGGGCGATGCCGGAGAAGTTCACGGGCGTCTTCGGGTCGGCCGGCGGCGCGTAGGTGACTAGCTTGAGCCGGTCCGCGCCGACCCCCGCCTTCTCCAGCTCGGCCCGGACGTTCTCCTGCAGGCCCTCGCCGTACGAGTCCTTGCGGGCCAGCAGCACGATCTTGCGCGGCCCGTCCCGCAGGATCACGTCCGCCAGGGCGCGGCCCTGGAGGCTGTCCGGCGGCGCGGTGCGGAAGTAGAGCCCCTGGTCGTCCACGGCGCTCAGCCCGGCGTCGGTGTTCGACGGGGAGAAGAGGATCCGCCCGGCGGCCACCACGTCCGGCAGCACGGCCCGGGAGATGCCTGACGCGCCAGCGCCGATGATGATCGAGACGCCCTGGCCGACGTGCGCGGCCACCGTCGCCTTGGCCACCGCCGGGTTGGTGCCATCGTCGCCCTCGATCCACTTCACCGGCTCGCCGAGCACCCCGCCGGCGGCGTTGACCTCGTTGATCGCGAGCGTGACCGCGGCGGCCATCGGCGGGTAGGCCAACGCCAGGTCACCGGTCTTCGGCAGCAGGCCGCCCATCACCAGCGGCGCGTCCTTCACCTTGCCCCGGGCCTTGCGGCCGCGCGGCGGGGTCTTGCTGCTCGCACCCGAATCCTCGCCGGCTCCGACGAACTCCGTCTTGCCGTCGTCGAGCTGCTGGTTGTCGAAGTGCAACGTGCCGTAGCTCGCGGTGGCCGGCTCACCGGTGTCGGTGAAGCCGGCCCGGGTCAGCGACACGCCCCGGTACTCCAGGTCCTGACCGGCCCGGGCGAGCTGGAGGCAGGTCGCCACCTCCTCGCAGCGCTGGCCGCCGGTGGTCACCCCGACGATCTGCTGGGCGATCTCGCGCGGCGCGGTCGTCCCGGCGAGCTGGGTGGCCAGCGCGCTGATCACCACGGCGTCGTACGACTCGGCGGCGTAGAGGAAGTCGTTCAACTTCGGATTGACGTTGCGTAGCCGTTCCTTGAAGCTCTCCGGCAGCGGCGTGAGCGGGGTGGTGCCCTTCATGCCGTTGACGAGAGTCGCCCGGTCCTTGAGCTCCGCGGCGAAGGAGTTTTGCATGTTGCCGTCGGTGCCGTAGAGGCGGACCTGGGTGGTGCCCGCGTCCTTCGGCTCGTCGCTCCCGCAGGCGCTGGTAGCGAGCAGGAGCGCCGCGCAGGCCGTGGACAGGGCCGCGCGCGACGTGCGATTTCCAAGCATGGTCGTCCTTCCTCCGGCGAAGGTCCGCTGCGCACATTAGCGTGCCCGCGCGGCACGCGGGACTGTGGACCTCGCTCCGTCGGGACGCCGACTGCGGGTATCACTGTGGGTGATCGTCAGCCCGGTTACCGGTCACCGCTTGACCCTCGCGGCTACTCTTCCGCAGGTGACCGACGACGCAGAGCAGACGCTCGACGACGCGACCGCCGTGCTCCGGTCGGCACTGGCCGGCGACGGCGCCGGCGTCGTCGGCGCCTTCGACGCGGTCGTGGACCGCTCGGGGCTCGCCGGGGCGTACGGCGTGGCCTGGTGCCTGGCCGCCACCATGCTCGGTGACGACGCGCCCGCCGGCGCCGCCGCGCTCGACTTCCCCGGCATCGACCAGGCCGACTACGACACCCGCTGGGTGGCCCGCTTCGTCAGCGCGTACGCCAACGACGACGCCGACACCGGCGAGGCGCTGTTCGGCGCGGCGGCCGCCGACGGGCTGCTGCCCGACTGCCTGCTCACCCTCGCCGGTTCGACCATCGCCACCCTGCGCAGCCGGGAGGGCTGAGCCCGCGCCCGAGGCGTTGTGATACCCCTGACGGATGTCCGAGGCGATGCTCAGCAAGGTGCGCAAGCTGCTCGCCCAGGCCGAGGACCCGGCCTGCACCCCCGCCGAGTCGGCCACCTTCATGGCCAAGGCAACCGAGCTGATCGCCCGCTACGGCGTCGACCGGGCGCTGCTCGCCGCCCGCGAGCCGGCCGCCGACCCGGTCGGCGACCGGGTGGTCGAGGTGATCGCCCCGTACGCCCGGGACAAGGCCGGACTGCTCGCCGCCGTCGCCGACCCGTTGCGCTGCCGCTGCGTACGCCGCCGGGAGGGCAACGGCTTCGCGATGCACCTGTTCGGCTTCGCCAGCGACCTGGAACGCGTCGAGCTGCTGTTCACCTCGCTGCTGGTGCAGGCCGCGCACGGGCTGGCCGGGGCGGCCGTACCGGTCGGGCACCATCCCGCCGCGTTCCGGCGTACCTGGCTGGCCGGCTTCGCCCAGGTGGTCGCCGAGCGGCTGCGCGCGGCCGAGGCCGGCGCGGTCGCCGAGTCCGGCGTGCCGTCGGTGGCGCTGGTGCTGGCCGACCGCTCCGACCGCGTCCAGCGCCGGCTCGCCGAGGTGTACCCGCGACTGCGTACCGCCCCGCGCCGTCGACTCGCCGGCGGAGGCTTCGGCCTCGGCGCCGCCGCCGGGCGTCGTGCCGACCTGGGCGACACCGGGCTGACCGGCGGAGGCGCGAGCCGGGGCATCTCCGGCTGACCCGGCGCGGCCGGTCCTGCTCAGGTGTTCGGTCAGTCGGCGGTGCGCTCGACCGTCGCCAGGTAGCGGCAGAGCAGCTCGTGCCAGCCGGCGGTGAGCGCCTCGCGGTAGCCCTCGGCCGCCGTGCCGTGCCTGTCGAAGTATCGGTGCTCGACGTCCACCCGCGTCGATCCGGGGCCCTCCGGGTGGAAGAGCACCTCCACCTCGCTGGCCCGGGCCGGATCCGGCACCGGCACCCGATCCGGACCGATCTGCCAGGTGAAGACCAGACGCCGGGGCGGATCCCAGGTCAGCACGCGGCCCCAGTCGTTGCGGAAGCCGTACGGGCCGATCTCGTAGAGCATGCCGCCGGCCCGCGGCTCGATGCCGAGCCCGGCCAGCGCCTCCGGGCCGGACCAGGTGTATTCACGGACCCACCAGTCGGCAAGCGCGCCGGTGAAGACCGCGTACGCCCGCTCGCCGGGCGCGGGGACGAGGAGGCTGCTGCGGAGGGAGAATCGGTCGGATTCCTGTCGGACCTCATCCTGATCGGCCATCTCCTGTCCCATAAGCCCGGACCATACCGGCTGATGTCTCGCTGTGCAGCTTCGGTTTCGCCCGCTTCCGGACAGCGGGAATCCCGGTTTCCGACAGCTCGGCGGCCGGCGGCGGCCGGTGCCGGAAACCGGCGGATGCCGTACCGGAAAGCGGGTAACCGCCGCGGACGCGGACCGGCCGACGGGGGAGCGGGAGCATGAGCGACAGCGAGTCCAGCGACGACCAGGTCACCGCGCGGGACGCCGCCGAACGGGAGCCGGACGTCCTGCTCGACGTGCCGGAACTGTCGGTCGACGAGATCCGGCTGACGGTCGACGGGTTGGACGCGGACCTCTCGCTGCGCGCCCGGCTGGCGAACCTGCTCCAACTCGACGCCGGCGTGCGGGTGCACCTGGAGGGCGTCGAGCTGGACATCAGCGGCGTCCAGGTCGAAGCGCTGCTGAAGGTACGCCTGGAGAAGCTGGTCCAGATCCTCGACCGGGCGCTGACCACCATCGACCGCAACCCCGAACAGATCGACGCGCTGGCCCGCTCGGTCGGGGTCACTGTCGACGACGTGCACCGGGCGGCCGGTCGGGTCGCCGGATCGGTGGCCGAGCCGGTGGTGGACCGCACCGGACGGCAGGCGGTCGAGGTCGGTGAGGCGGTCGGCCGGACCGGATCGGCAGTGGCCGGCCGGGCCGAGCACCTCCCACCCACCCGGGCGGGGGCACGCGAGCCGTCCCAGGCGGAGCCGGTCGGGGCGGAATCGTCGACCGAGGCCGGCCGGCGTCCCCGACCGGGTTCGGTCGCCGACGCCGGTTCCGGCGGCGGTAGGTCGGTGTCGGGCGGCGGCCCGGGTAGGGGCGGCAGGTCCGGTGCGGGCAGTGATCCCGGTCCGGGCAGTGGTGGATCGGCGTCGACCGGCGGGCCCGGCTCGGGCGGCGGGGGTTCGGCGTCGGGCGGCGCTGGCGGGGCCGCCGACGGTGCCGGGTCGGGTCGCGATGTCGGGCCGGGTGGTGGTGGTTCGGACTCGGCCGGTGAAGGCGGCGACGCCGGGTCGGGCCGGATTCCGGGTTCGAGCGGTGCTTCCACCTCGGGCGGGGACGGCGGACCGGACAACGCGTCCAGGTCCGGCGGCGGTGCCGGGTCTGGCGGCGGTGCCGGGTCTGGCGGCGGTGGCGAGTCTGGCGGCGGTGCCGAGTCTGGTGGCGGTGCCCGGGCTGGCGGTGAGACCGGGGCTGGCGGCGAAACGGGGCCTGGCCGCGAAGCCGGGTCGGGTGAGCGGGCCGGGTCCGGGTCCGGCGGCGGCTCAGCCGAGTCCTCCGGGGCGGCCCAGTTGGCCGGGCAGGCCGGACAGACCCTGCGGCAGGCCGGCCGGAGCGTCTGGGAGGCGATCCAGAACGGCATGAGCCAGCACCGTCAACAGCGCCCAGGCCGGTGACCACCCCCTCCGTTCACCCGCCCCGCCCACGAGATCTTGGAAGGAAACGGCCCTCACGAGGGCCGTTTCCTTCCAAGATCTGACCCACGTGGGTCCACCCCTGCGTCGATCATGAAGTTGGCGGCACTTTCGGAGATCCACTAGGCGGCTAACTTCATGATCGACGCGTGGAGGGGGTTAGGCGGGGAGGGTGGTGAGGAGGGTTGCTACGCGTTGGTGGATCTCGTCTCGGACGGTTCGGACCACGTCTATGGGCTGGCCGGCGGGGTCGGTGAGCTTCCAGTCCTCGTACCGTTTTCCGGGGAAGACCGGGCAGGCGTCGCCGCAGCCCATGGTGATGATGACGTCGCTGGCCTCGGCCGTGTCCCAGGTGAGCCGCGCGGGCACCTGGTCGGTGAGGTCGATGCCGACCTCGCGCATGGCCGCCACCGCGACCGGGTTGATCTTCTCGGCGGGTTCGCTGCCGGCCGAGCGGACCTCGACGCGGTCGCCGGCGAGATGACGGAGCCACGCGGCGGCCATCTGGGAGCGGCCGGCGTTGTGGACGCAGACGAACAGGACGCTGGGCTTGCTCATCGAGGTGTGGTCTCCCGGGTGAGGTGCGGCACCACCACGTCGTCGGCCGTGTCGGCGGCGTGCGGGTACCAGGCGGCGAGGACGGCGACGGCGAGCAGGCCGCCGACGAGTTGGGCGGCGACGAAGCCGGGCACCGAGGTCGGGGCGATGCCGGCGAACGTGTCGGTGAACGCCCGGCCGACGGTGACGGCGGGGTTGGCGAACGACGTCGACGAGGTGAACCAGTAGGCGGCCCCGATCCAGGCGCCGACGGCGGCCGGCGCGGCGGAGGTGCGGCCGGAGCGGGCGAGCGCGAAGACCAGGACGACCAGGCCGGCGGTGGCGACCACCTCGGCCGACCACAGGTGGCCGCCGTCGCGCCCGGTGCGCGACCAGCTCACGGCCGGCAGGTCGAACATCAGGTGGGCGAGGACCGCGCCGGCGATCGCGCCGGAGACCTGGGCGACGACGTACGCGGCCAGGTCCCGCGCGCCGAGCCCGGTGCCGGCGCGGCGGCCGAGCCACCAGTCGACGGCGGAGACGACCGGGTTGAAGTGGGCGCCGGAGACCGGGCCGAAGATCAGGATCAGGGTGCCAAGCGCGAGCGCGGTGGCGATCGCGTTCTCCAGGAGTTGGAGGCCGACGTCGGTCGGGGAGAGCGTGGTGGCGGCGATGCCGGAGCCGACCACGGCGGCGACGAGCAGCGCGGTGCCGGAGAACTCGGCGGTGGCCCTCCTGGGCAGGGCGAGGGTCACGAGTCGCCGACCGTCAGCAGGTCGCCGAGCCGGCGGAGCGCCTCGGGTCGGGCGCGGTACCAGACCCAGGTGCCGCGCCGCTCCGAGTCGACCAGGCCGGCCTCGCGCAGCACCCTGAGGTGGTGGGAGACGGTCGGGCCGGACAGGTCGAACGCCGGGGTGAGGTCGCACACGCAGATCTCCGGCACCGAGGCGATCATCGACATGATCCGCAGCCGGACCGGGTCGCCGAGGGCCTTGAACATCGGCGCCACCGCGACGGCCTGGTCCGCGTCGAGCGGGCGGGCGGCGATCGGCGGGCAGCAGGCGACCGCCCGAAGGTCCACCACCGGCAGCGTTTGTTTCGACATCGCTCTAGGTTGACAGATCTCGAAACAGGGTGCAACGTGGGTCCTGCTTCGAAAAGCATCTAGACAGGGAGACGGCATGTCCCGCGTTCAACTCGCCCTCCGCGTGTCCGACCTCGAAGGCTCCGTGGCCTTCTACGCCAAACTGTTCGGCGTCGAGCCGGCCAAGCGCCGCCCCGGCTACGCCAACTTCGCGGTGGAGAACCCGCCGCTGAAGCTTGTACTCCTGGAAGGTGAGGCCGGCCGGCCCACGGTGATGGACCACCTCGGAGTCGAGGTGGCGAGCACCGACGAGGTCACCGCCGCCACCGGGCGCCTCACCGACGCCGGCCTGATCACGCTGGAGGAGAACGACACCGAGTGCTGCTACGCGCTCCAGGACAAGGTCTGGGTGCGCGGGCCGGGCGACGAGCCGTGGGAGGTCTACACGGTGAAGGCCGACTCGCCGCAGCGGGAGAAGGCGGCGGAAGGCGCCTGCTGCTCCTGACCGGATACAGCAAGATCCCCACCGGCGGTTGGCTGGTGGGGATCTCTGTAGCCCGGCGAAAGGCTATGTGGCCAGGGGCGGGGTCGAACCGCCGACCTTCCGATTTTCAGTCGGACGCTCGTACCAACTGAGCTACCTGGCCGTGGTGCTCGGCACATGCTACCGCACGGGCCGATACGCAGAACGCCGCGCATGGTGTGTGCGCGGCGTCAGCGCTTGCGGTCCTGACGGGACTTGAACCCGCGACCTCCGCCTTGACAGGGCGGCGAGCACTCCAACTGCTCCACAGGACCTGGCTGGTGTTGCAACCGGCGTGAGCCGGATCGTGCCCCCAACGGGATTCGAACCCGTGCTACCGCCTTGAAAGGGCGACGTCCTGGGCCGCTAGACGATGAGGGCGGCCCCGCCATCATTGCACACTCGCAACTTCAAGCGGACTTGCTCCCATCCGGCCCCGCCGGAGGCATGAGAAGCATATGTCATGCCTCCTCGGACGACCAAACCGGTATGGCAGCAAGCACATCGCGGAGTGAAACCGCAGGTCAGCGCAGCCGGACGATGCCGTACCGCCGCTTCAGGTCCGGGATCAGGCGGCGGCACGCGGCCATCGTCTGGGTCCGGTCGCCGCCTGCGTCGTGCATCAGGATGACCGACCCGTGGTGGCTGGCCGCCTCCACCCGCTTGATGATCTTCTTGGCGGGCGGGTGGTCCCAGTCCTGCGGGTCCACGCTCCAGTGCAGCGGGCGCAGGCCCAGTTGCCGGGCGACGGTGAGTTCCTCGGCGGTCCACCGGCCGCCGGGCTGGCGGAACCAGGTGATCGGCGCGTTCGGCGCGGCGGCGTGGATGGCCCGGTTCGTCCGTTCCAGGTCGGCCCGGATGTCGGCGAGCGGGCGCCGGCCGAGGTCCACGTCGTGCCGCCAACTGTGGTTGCAGAGTTGGTGGCCTTCCCGGACGATCTGGGCGACCAGCTCCGGATGGCGCTTGGCCTGCCTGCCGACCAGGCAGAACGTCGCGGTGACGTGCGCGGCCCGGAGCTGGGCCAGGATCTGCGGCGTGTAGCGCGGATCCGGCCCGTCGTCGAAGGTGAGCGCCACCCCCGGGCTCCCGCTGCGCCGGTGCAGGCCGGCCGGAAGCGTCTTGGGCAGCGGGCGCAGCTTGGGCTTCGGCGGTGGGGTGGTGCGGGTCGGCTTCGGCTTCGGGCTGGGGGACGGCTTCGGCGCGGCCGAGACCGACGGCTGTGCGGCGGCCTTCTCGGGCGTCTTGCCCGGGCCGCCGCAGCCGCTGATGAGGAGCACCAGCCCGAGGGCGAACACCAGCACGGTGCGTGGACGCATCTGTCGCTCCCGGAGGGGGTCGGGTCAGACGGACTTTCCGACCGTAGTGGACGGCACCCCCCGAGCGGGAGAGGGGCCTCAGCCCGCGGCCGACTGATCCAGTGAGTCCCGTACCGCCACGGCGAGCGACAGCGCCTCGGCCAGGTCGACCGGTCGGACCACCCCGGCCGGCAACGAGTCGGCCCGCCAGCCGGGCCCGGCGGCCAGGGCCAGCAGCGGCCGGCGCGGAACGGCCAGCAGCGCCGCGAGCTGCTGCGGGTCGGCGGTGGCGCGGGTGTGCGACCAGAGCACCACGGCCGCCGGCCCGGTCCGGTTGACCGCCTCGACGAGGGCGGCCACCGGCACCCGCGCGCCGAGCATGCGGTAGCTCACCCCGGCCTCGGCCAGCGCGGCGGCCAGCGCCTCCAGCGGCAGCGAGTGCTGCTCCTCGTCGGCGCAGGAGAGCAGGATCCGGGGCGGCCCGGCGCTGGGGTGCGCCCGGGCCACCGAGGCGAACGCCTCGGACACGCACCGCGACATGAGGTGCTCCACCTCGATCAGCCCGGCGGTGGCGGCGTGCCGCTCCCCGATGCCGGCGAGCACCGGCCGGAGCAGCCCCTCCCAGGTCGCCACCACCCCGTCGGCGGCCAGCGCGTCGGCGACGGTGCGCCCGATCGCCACCGAGTCGAGCCGCATGGCGGCCCGGGCCAGGCCACGGGCGACCGGGCCGGCCCGGCCGACCGGGATGGTGGTGCCACCGCCGTCCCGGCCCGCGGAGACGCCGGCCTTCAGGCCGAGCCGCTCCGGGGTCAGCACGGCCGGGGCCTGCCGGGCCCAGCGGGCCGCCTCGGCGGGCGCGATCCCCTCCGCGGTGAGCCGCCGCATGATCTCCAGGCGGGCGAGGTCGGTCGGCGTGTAGCGCCGGTGGTGACCCGGCACGTGTTCGCTGGGGCCGAGACCGTAACGCTGGTGCCAGGTTCGCAGCGTGGTGACCGCCACGCCCAGTCGGCGCGCGACGGCCCCCGCGCTCAGCGCCTCATCGGCCACCCGACCGCTCCGGTGCCTCGGCGGCCGGCGAGCCGGCCCGGGACGGCCCGACCGGAGCGCCCGATCGGGGCGGGTCGGCGGGATGCAGCAACCGGTTCACCACGCCACCCAGCCAGGGGGCGTACGCGCGGGGGTCGGCGTCGAGGTCGGCCGAGACCGTGGTCGGGTCGACCCAGCGCAGCTCGGCCACCTCGTCCGGGTCGGGCCGGGTGGGCAGGTCGGCCGGGACGTCGGCGCGCAGCACGTGGTCGTACTCGAACTCGACCCGCCCGGTGGCCGGGTCCTCGGCGTAGTAGAGGTAGACCCCCGTCTCGGTGAGCTCGACCGGGCCCACGCCGAGTTCCTCGGCGAGCCGGCGGTTCGCGGCCTCGGCCAGCGACTGGCCGGGCAGCGGGTGCCCGCAGCAGGAGTTGGCCCAGCGCAGCGGGAACCGGGTCTTCACCGCGGCTCGCCGTTGGAGCAGGACCCGTCCGTCGGGGTCGACCAGGAGCACCGAGAAGGCCCGGTGCAGCCGCCCGGGCGGCTGGTGCGCGGTGGCCACGGTGGTCTCGCCCACCGCCCGGCCGTCGTCGTCCACCAGCTCGACCAGATGGTCCTCCCGCGCCGTCATGAGGGACGCCCGGTGATCCGGGAGGCGGCCAGCTTGCCGCTGATCAGCACCATCGGCACGCCCACGCCGGGCTGGGTGCCGGAGCCGACGAAGACCACGTTGCCCAGCGTCCGGTGCAGGTTCGACGGGCGGAACGGGCCGGTCTGGAAGAGGCTGTGCGCGGCCGCGAACGGGGTGCCGGCGGCCATGCCCTGCGCCGCCCAGTCGGCCGGGGTGATCGCGCGCAGCACCTCGATGCCGTCACCGAAACCGAGGTAGCCACGCTCCTCCAGCGTGCGGACGAGCTGGTCGGAGTAGCGCTCGGTGAGGTCGCCGGCCCAGTCGAACGGCGCCCGGTCGAGGTTGGGCACCGGTGCCAGCACGTAGTAGGTGTGCTTACCGGCCGGCGCCACCGACGGGTCGGTGCGGCTCGGGTTCGTCACCAGCAGCGACGGGTCGGTCATCAGCTCGCCTCGCCGGATCACCTCGTCGAACGTGCCCTTCCAGGCCCGTCCGAAGTGGATGTTGTGGTGGGCGATCTTGCCATAGCCCTGCGTCGAACCGACGTGCAGCACCACACAGGACGGCGAGTAGGTGAGCTTCCGCTGCCGGCTCTCCGGCAGCAGCTCCTGGTAGGCGACCGGCAGGTCGGGGTTGAGCACCACCACGTCGGCGGGGACGAACTCGCCGTCGGCGGTGATCACGCCGGTGGCCCGTCCGTGCGCGGTCTCCACCCGGGTCACCGTGGTGCCGTAGCGGATCTGCACGCCGTGCTTCTCCGCCGCGCCGGCCATGCCGCGGGAGACCGCGTGGATGCCGCCGCGCGGGAAGCTCACCCCGGCCACCGAGTCGAGGTACGCGATGACGGTGTAGATGGCCAGCGCGTCGTGCGGCGACAGGCCCGCGTACATCGCCTGGAAGGAGAAGATCCGCTGGGTACGCGGGTCGCGGAAGAACTGGTTGATCTTCGTCTGGAGTCGCCGGAAGGCGCCGTTGGCGAACAGCTTCAGCAGGTTGCCGGTGAGCAGGTCGGTCGGCGCGTCCAGGTTGCGCTCGATGAAGTCGGCCCGCTCCCACTCCCACAGGTTGCGGGCGTAGTCGACGAAGCGCAGGTAGCCGTCCGCCTCGCGGGGCCCGCAGACCCGGGCGATCTCGGCGGCCATCCGGGTGGTGTCGGTGATGACGTCGAGCGTCGACCCGTCCGGGTAGTAGGCCCGGTAGGCGGGGTCGATCGGGGTCAGGTCGAGCCAGTCGGTCAGCTCCTCGCCCACCGCGCCCAGCGCCTCGGCGATCAGGTCGGGCATGGTGAGCACGGTCGGGCCGGTGTCGAACTCGTACCCGTCGACGCTCAGTCGGCCGGCCCGCCCACCCGGCACCGCCTCGCGTTCCAGCACGGTCACCTGCCGGCCGCTGCCCGCCAGGTGCAGCGCGCAGGCCAGCCCACCCAGCCCCGCGCCGACCACGACCACCCGGTCGGTCCGTCCGTTGACGGTACGCATTCCGGCTCCCTTGTTCACGAGGTTGCTCATCAGGCCCGCCGCGCGGTGGCGGCGGTGGCGAGGCCGGTCAGCGCGGTGCGCGCCGTCTCGTCGATCGGTGCGGTGTCGAGCGCGCCCAGCGCCTCGGTCACCCGTTCGGAGATCATCCGTTCCACCTGACCGGCGGCGCCGGTCTCCCGCACCAGGTCGGCCAGCCGGGCCAGCTCGCCCGCGTCGGTGACCGAGCCGGCCCGCTCCAGCGCGCGGCGCTGGGCCGGATCGGCGAGCTGCCGGGCCAGCATCAGCAGCGCGGTCGGCTTGCCGGTGCGCAGGTCGTCCCCGGCCGGCTTGCCGGTGGTCACCGGGTCGCCGTAGACGCCGAGCAGGTCGTCGCGGAGCTGGAACGCCTCGCCGACGGCCAGGCCGTAGCGGGTGTACGCGGCGATCAGCGGGCCGTCCGGGTCGACGCCGCCCAGGCAGGCGCCGAAGAGCAGCGGTCGCTGGACGGTGTAGCTGGCGGTCTTGTAGCGGGCCACCCGCAGTGCCCGGTCGACCGACCAGTTGGCCGCGTCGTTCTCGCCGAGCACGTCCAGGAACTGCCCGGCGACCGTCTCCACCCGCATCTGGTCGTAGCAGCGGCGCACGTCGAGCAGCCGGTCGGCGGGCAGGGCGGTGTGCGCCATCAGCCGGTCGGCCCAGACCATGCAGAGGTCGCCGATGAGCACGGCGACCGCCTCGCCGAAGCGGTCGGGATCGCCGACGTGCCCGGCCGCCCGGTGGCGCGCGGCGGCGGCGCGGTGCGCGGTGGGCCGCCCGCGCCGGGTGTCGGAGGCGTCCATGACGTCGTCGTGCACCAGCGCGAACGTGTGCAGCAGTTCCAGCGCGGCGAGGGCGGGCAGCACCGAGGGCAGCGGCCCGTCGCCGCCGACCACGCCCCGCCAGCCCCAGTAGGCGAACGTGGAGCGCATCCGCTTGCCGCCGGCCAGCACCGAGTCACGGGCCGTCGCGGCGAAACCACCCATGGCTGCGTCGATCTCGGTGAGTGAGTCGACCTCGGCGGCCAGGAACGCGGCCAGCGTGTCGTCGACGCCGGTGATCAGGTCTTTCGTGAACGCGGCCAGCACGCCGTTGACCGGATCGTCCGTCGCTCCCGGCTGTGCCGGCGCGACGCGGAGCGCATTACCCGCAACTGCGTCGTTGGCCATGTGAGGGAGCGTACCCTAGGGTTACGAGTTGCGTCGATTGCTGCGTCGAAAACCCGAGGAGGGCCGGTGGACACGGATCTCACCGCTGCCTATGACCGTTGCCGCGAGCTGCACCGGCGTCACGGCCGTACCTACTATCTCGCCACCCGGCTGCTTCCCGCCTGGAAACGGCGACACGTGCACGCCCTCTACGGATTCACCAGGTACGCGGACGAGATCGTCGACCGCACCGAGGACCTGCCGCCCGCCGAGCGCGCCGCCCGGCTGCGCGGGTGGTCCGACCGGTTCGTCGCCGGCCTGCACGGTGCGTCGGTCGACGACCCGCTGCTGCCCGCCGTGCTGCACACCATCGCCGTGTTCGACCTCGACCGCGACGACTTCGCGTCGTTCCTGCGCAGCATGGCGATGGACCTCACGGTCATGTCGTACCCGACGTACGACGACCTCCTCGACTACATGGAGGGCTCGGCCGCCGTCATCGGCACCATGATGCTGCCGATCCTGGGCAGCACCGATCCGGCCGCCGCCCGCGAGCCGGCCCGCCAGCTCGGGTTCGCGTTCCAGCTCACCAACTTCATCCGGGACGTCGCCGAGGACCTCGACCGGGGCCGCACCTACCTGCCCGACGAGGACCTGGCCAAGTTCGGCGTCAGCCGCGACGACCTGCTCGCCGCCCAGGCCGCCGGGCGCACCACGCCGGCCATCCGCGAGCTGATCGAGTACGAGGTGACCCGCGCCCAGGCGCACTACCTCGCCGCCGCCCCCGGCATCCCGCTGCTCAACCCCGCCTCGCAGGCGTGCATGCGGACCGCGTACGCGCTCTACGGCGGGATCCTCGACGAGGTGGCCGGGCAGGGCTTCGACGTCTTCGTCCGGCGGGCCCTGGTGCCGCAGCGGCGACGGATGTCGGTGGCCGCGCGGGCGCTGCTCACCCCGACCGGCACGCCGGTCCAGGTGCCCGGTCCGGCGCTCACCCCGGCCCTGGCCGGATGACCGAGCGTACGGCGGTCGTGCTGTTCACCCGCGACCTGCGGGTGCACGACCACCCGGCACTGGCCGCGGCCGCCTCCGCGTTCGACCGGGTGCTGCCGCTCTACGTGCTCGACCCGACGCTGCAGAAACTCTCCCCGAACCGCACCCGGTTCCTGCACCAGAGCCTGGCCGACCTGCGCGAGGCGCTCCGCAGGCGCGGCGGCGACCTGGTCGTCCGGCGCGGCGACCCGGTGGCCGAGACGGTGAAGCTGGCCCGCAAAGTGGGCGCCGAGGGCGTCGGGCTCTCCGCCGACGTCAGCCGCCACGCCCACCGCCGGGAACGCCGCCTGCGCGCCGAGTGCGAGCGGCACCGGATGGCCCTGCGGCTCTTCCCCGGGCTGACCATCGTCGAGCCGGGCGCGCTGCGGCCGACCGGCGGCGACCACTACCGGGTGTTCAGCCCCTACTTCCGTGCCTGGCAGGGCGTGCAGCTCCGGGACGAGCTGGCCGCGCCGAAGCGGATCCGGCTGCCCGACGGCGTCGACCCGGGCCGGCTGCCGGAACCGCCGAAGGGCGACAGCCCGGACGCCGCCGAGGGCGGGGAGAAGGCCGCCCAGCGTCGGCTCAAGGCCTGGCTGCCCATGCTCGACCGGTACGACGACATCCACGACGACATGGCCGGCGACGACACCTCGCGGCTCAGCCCGTACCTCCGGTGGGGTTGCCTCTCCCCGCTGGCGGTGGCGAACCGGGCCGGCGACCGCGACGGGCCGTTCGTCCGGCAGCTCTGCTGGCGCGACTTCTACCACCAGGTCGTCGCCGGTTTCCCCGACCTGAGCACGACTGCCTACCGGCGGGGCGCCCGGGAGGACTGGCGCGACGACCCGCACGCTCTCGAGGCATGGACCGAGGGACGCACCGGCATGCCGATCGTGGACGCCGGCATGCGTCAACTGCGGGCCGAGGGCTGGATGCACAACCGGGCCCGGCTGATCACCGCCGGCTACCTGACCAAGCACCTCGGGCTGGACTGGCGGCCCGGACTGGAGGTGTTCTTCCGCCGGCTGCTGGACGGCGACCGGGTCAACAACTCGGGCAACTGGCAGTGGGTGGCCGGCACCGGCAACGACAGCCGGCCCTACCGCGGCTTCAACCCGGTGCGCCAGGCCGAACGCTACGACCCGGACGGCGCGTACGTGCGGCGGTGGGTGCCCGAGCTGGAGTCGGTGGCGGGCAAGGCGGTGCACCAGCCGTGGCGGCTGCCCGACGAGACGCGTCGCACGCTCGACTACCCGCCGCCGCTGGACGTGCCCGGCAGCGACCCGGTCTGGATGCGTTGACCGCACCCGGTCAGAGGCAGGCGTGCAGCGCCTCGACCAGCTCGTCCACCCGGTCGTGTCCGGCCAGCCGGGCCGTCACGTACGCGAAGGTGTAACCGCGCCCCGGGTCGGCCCAGGCGCTGCTGCCGCCGATCCCGCCCATGCCCCAACTGCCGTCCGGCTCCCACTGCATGCCCAGCGTCCAGTGCGCCGTCCGGTCCAGCACCAGATCCGGACCGGCGTACTGCACCCGGGTCGCCTCGGTGACCAACTCCGGGCTGAACAGACGCACGCCGTCCAGGGTCCCGCCGGCGAGCAGACCCGCATAGAGCCGGGCCAGCGCCGACGCGGTGGCGTGCAGGTTCACCGCCGGGATCTCGGCGGCCCGCCACGGATCGCCGTTCACCACCGCCACGTCCCGCCCGCCCGGCGGGTTGTCCAGCGCCCGCGCCCGCAACGAGCCGGGCTCGCCCCGCGTGCGGTCCGGCCAGGCCGGATCGGCGTACGACAGGTCGGCGCACCGCCGCCGGTCCGCCGGCCCGAGCCCGAACGCCAGGTCCAGGCGCCACGGACCGGCGATCTCCTCGGCCAGGAAACGCCCCACCGAGCGCCCGTCCACCCGCCGGACCAGCTCGCCCACCAGGTGCCCGTACGTCCAGGCGTGCTCGCCCGCGACGGTGCCCGGCGGCCACTCCGGCTCGGCCGCGGCCAGGTCGGCGCAGAGCAGCGCCCAGTCGGTGATCGCCTCGGCGGGCCGGGGCACCGGGAAGGCGGGCAGCCCGGCGGTGTGGGCGAGCACCTGCCGCACGGTGGCCGGCGCCCGGAACCCCGGCCAGTACGCGGCCACCGGCGCGTCCAGGTCGACCCGTCCCCGGTCGACGAGCAGCAGCAGGCAGAGCGCCACCACCGGCTTGCCCACCGAGTAGACGTCGACGAGCGTGTCCGGTCGCCACGGCCGGTCCGCCCCGACGGCCGGCACGACCGCGCCCGGCGGGACCGCCGCCATGGTGCCGCCCACCAGTTCCACCACCGGCATGCCGTCGAGCCGGACGGACAGCGCCGCGCCGGTCTCCCGGCCGGCGGCGAACAAGTCGTGGAAGGCGTCCCGGACCGGGGCGAAGCGCGCGTGCATCCGGTCACGGTAGGCCGTCGCACTCATTACCGGCGGAGGAATTCCGGCCGGGTCCGGTGGCCCGGCCTCCGGCGGTGCGGAATGCTTGCGGGATGGCGGAGCCGGAAGTAGTGGACGTGGTCGTGGTCGGGCTGGGCGTCGGCGGCGAGGAGGTGGCCGAGCGGCTCGCCGAGGCCGGCCTCCAGGTGGTCGGCATCGAACGGGACCTGGTCGGCGGCGAGTGCCCCTACTGGGGATGCGTGCCGAGCAAGATGATGATCCGGGCGGCGAACGCGCTGGCCGAGGCGCACCGGGTGAACGAGCTGGCCGGCTCCGCCGAGGTGCGGCCCGACTGGGCGCCGGTGGCGAAGCGCATCCGCGAGGAGGCCACCGACACCTGGGACGACAAGGTCGCGGTGGACCGCTTCACCGGCAAGGGCGGCCGGTTCGTGCGCGGCAGCGGCCGGCTCGACGGCCCGAACCGGGTCCGCGTCGGCGACCAGGTCTTCGAGGCCCGCTTCGGGGTGGTCCTCGGCACCGGCACCCGCCCCTCGATCCCGCCCATCGACGGGCTCGCCGACACGCCCTACTGGACCAACCACCAGGCCATCGAGGTCGAGGAGCTGCCCGCGACGCTGCTGGTGCTCGGCGGCGGCGCGATCGGGCTGGAACTGGCCCAGGTCTTCGCCCGTTTCGGCGTCCGGGTCACCGTGGTCGAGGCGGCCGACCGGGTGCTCGCCGTCGAGGAGCCGGAGGCGTCCGCGCTCGCCGCCGAGGCGCTGCGCGCCGACGGGGTGGAGATCCGCACCGGGGTCAAGGTCGGCCGGGTCAGCCACGACGGCGCCGCGTTCACCGTGCACGCCGACGGCGCCGCGTTCACCGGCGAGAAGCTGCTGGTGGTGACCGGCCGCCGGGCGCACCTGGAGGAGCTGGGCCTGGACACGGTCGGGGTGGACGCCGGCCAGCGCTACCTGGCGGTGAACGACCGGATGCACGTCACCGACGGCATCTGGGCGGTCGGTGACCTCACCGGCGAGGGCGCGTTCACCCACATCGCCATGTACCAGGCCGGGATCGTGGTGGCCGACGTGCTCGACCACATGCGGCGCACCAAGGGCGGCCCGGACGCCAGCGGCACCGCGAGCGTGGTCGGCGGCGCGGCCGGGGTGGTCAGCGCGGTCGGCGGCGCGATGAGCGCGGGCGGCTCGACCGTCGCGCCGGGCAGCGTCCCGGTCGCCGACTACCGGGCGCTGCCCCGGGTCACGTTCACCGACCCCGAGGTAGGCGCGGTCGGCCTGACCGAGCAGCAGGCCCGCGACCGGGGCATCAACGTCCAGGTCGGCCACACCGACCTGACCTCGTCGACCCGCGGCTGGATCCACAAGACCGGCAACGCCGGCTTCATCAAGCTGATCGCCGACGCCGACCAGGGCGTGCTGGTGGGCGCCACCTCGGCCGGCCCGGCCGGTGGCGAGGTGCTGTCCGCGCTGGTGGTGGCCGTGCACGCCGCGGTGCCGATCAGCCAGCTCCGGCACATGATCTACGCGTACCCGACGTTCCACCGGGCCGTCGAGGACGCGCTGCGCAACCTGAAGTGACGCCTCAGCCGGCCGGCGCGCCGTGCCGGCCGGCGCCGGCGGCGAACCGGCCGGCGCCGCGCACCCCGTCCACGGCCAGCGACTCCATGCCGTAGGCCAGCTCCACGGCGAGCGCCTCCGGCTCGGGCCGGCCGGCACCGGCCAGCACGGCCGCGCGGTCGTTACGCAGGCAGGTCTGCGGGTGCCGGGCGATCTCGGCCGCCAGCCGCTCGGCCTCCGCCCGGCCCGCACCCGGCGCGACCAGCCGATTCACCAACCCCATCCGGTACGCCTCGTCGGCGGGCACCGCCCGCCCGGTGAGGATCAGGTCCATCGCCCGGCTCTCCCCGATCAGCCGGGGCAGCCGGACCGTCCCGCCGTCGATCAGCGGCACCCCCCACCGCCGGCAGAACACCCCGAGCGTCGCGTCCGACTCGGCGACCCGCAGGTCGCACCAGAGCGCCAGCTCCAGGCCGCCGGCCACCGCGTACCCGGAGATCGCGGCGATCACCGGCTTGGACAGCGCCATCCGGGTGGGGCCCATCGGACCGTCGCCCTCGGCCTCGACCCGGTTGCCGCGCGGGGTGCCGATCGCCTTCAGGTCGGCACCGGAGCAGAACGTGCCGCCCGCGCCCCAGAGCACCGCGACCGCCGCGTCCGGGTCGGCGTCGAACGCGCGGAACGCGTCGGCCAGCGCGCGCGCGGTCGGACCGTCCACCGCGTTGCGGGCCTCCGGCCGGTCCAGGATCACCGTGGTCACGGCACCGGCGTGCTCGACGCGTACCCCCATGGGCCTCAGCATGCCCGCGACGGCGCCCGACGCGCCAGCGGCTCAGGCTCGCTCGCCGCTTCCGCCGTTCTCATCGGCCGGCACGTGTCCGGCGCGCTCGGCCAACTCCCGGGCGCTGCGCAGTCTCGCGGCACCCTCGCGGAGTGCGGCATTGACCGTGTCGTCCGTCGTCGTGGTGCCGAAGACGCGGGTCGCCTCGGCCAGCGCCGCGTCGTCGACGTCCAGCAGAATCAGCGTCATCGGTGGATCCCTCCCGTCGGTTCAACGCTCGGTGCGGGCTCTCGACGCGGGGTTTTGCGGGGCGTCCGGTTTGGGGGCTCTGCTGCCGGGAAGTCGGAAGAGGTGCGCCGACTACTGACGAAGCTCGAACAGGCATCCGGTCTCGACCGGGTGGGTGACCGGCTGCAACGTGCCGTCGAGGGCACGCTCGGCTCGCAGCGGGTGCGGGACGCGCTGCACGGCGTCTGGCTGGGCCATCCGCTGCACCCCGCGATGGTGCAGGTCCCGGTCGGCGCGTGGATCTCCGCCGCCGTGGTGGACCTGCTCCCCGGGCAGCGCCGGGCCGCCACCGCCCTGGTTGGGCTCGGCACGGTGAGCGCGCTGCCGGCGGCGGTCGCCGGGTGGAACGACTGGGCGGCCCTCTCCCGCGACCAGCGCCGGGTCGGTCTGGTGCACGCCGGGGCCAACGTCGTCGGCCTGACGCTCTACGCCGGCTCGCTCGCGGCCCGGCTCAACGGGCGGCACGGGCTCGGCCGGGCGCTCGCCTACCTCGGGCTCTCCGCCGCGAGCGGCGGGGCCTACCTGGGCGGGCACCTCGCCTACAAGCAGGGGGCGCAGGTCAGCCAGAGCATCTCCGACCTGCACCTGATCGGCGACGGCTGGCACCCGCTGGGCGAGCTGAGCAGCCTGCCGCAGCGGGAGCTGGTCACCCGGAAGATCGACGACGTGTCGGTCGTCCTCTACCGGGACGGCGACGACGTCACCGTGATGCCGGAGCGCTGCCCCCACCAGAGCGGGCCGCTCGGCGAGGGCGAGGTGCGGCAGATCGACGGCCACGCCTGCGTGGTGTGCCCGTGGCACGGCAGCGCGTTCCGTCTCGACGGTGGCCAGGTGGTGCACGGCCCGGCCGCCAACGACCAGGCCGTGCTCCCCACCCGGGTGGTCTCCGGCCGGGTCGAGGCCCGCCTGCCCTGACCCCGGCCGGCCTCAGTCGCGGCGGTGCCGGCCGTTGCCCGGCACCCGGGCCGCCACCGGCCGTCGCCGCAGACCGAGGACGGCGCCGATCTGCGCGCCCACGATGCTCGCCACCGCCAGCACCGCCGAGATGGCCAGCGGGCGGTTGATGCCCTCCTCGGCGGTGGCCCGCGACGCGCCGGCCGCCATGGCCGGCTGCTGACCGTCCGGCGCCTCCACGGTCGGCGTGGCGTCCCGGGCCGGTGAGTCCGGCGCGGGCTTCGGCTTGGGCTTCGCCGCCGACGGCGCGGGCTTCGGCTTGGGCTTCGCCGGCGCCGGTTTCGCCGCCGTGACCACCAGCCGGCCCGCCGCGTGCCGCCGGGCGCCGTCGTCCACCGCGCCGCCGGGCAGCTCGATCAACTGGCCGGGCCGGATCCGGTCCGGGTCGTGCAGGCGGTTCAGCCGGGCCAGTTCCCGGTAGCGGTCGAAGTCGTCCAGGTAGCGGTCGGCCACCTCGCCCAGGTAGTCGCCCTTCGCCACCCGGTACACCGCCGGGCCGGCGGCGTCGGGCGCGGGCGTGGCGCCCCGCGGCGCGGTGTACGCGGTGGTGACCGCCGGCGCGGCCAGTGCCGGCTGCGGGGCGGTCAACGCGGCGGCGCTGGCCGCGGCCGGGCTCGCCGCCAGGATCAACGCCACCGAACCGACGAGCGCGGCGGCGGCCCGCTGCTGGCGGTGCATCCCGGGCAGCTTCGGCGCGGGCCGGCGCAACGCCGACGCGAGCAGCTCCACCACCACCGAGAACGCGAACGTGGCCCAGCCGAACCACCCGACCACCGCCAGCGCCCGCAGGAAGAGCTGCCCGTCGTCGCGGCTGGTCAACGCCGTGCCCACCTCGGCCAGCGTGGGCAGGTGGTCGGGCAGCGGATTGCCGGCGAAGGCCAGCAGCGCGACCGGCCCGCCGGCCAGCACCCCGACCAGCACGACGAGAGCGCCGAGCCCGGTGAGGACCTGACCGGCTCGGCGGGCGGCGGAACGTCCTGGTGCACCCATGGCGGCCTTCCTTCCTACGGTGGTGGCGCGGTGAGCGCCCGAGCGGTGGCCTCACCGGTGACGGTGGCGGTCTTCTGCGCGCCGAACAGACCGAGCAGGTCGCGGCGGTAGGTGATCCGCACGCGTACCCGGATCCGGGTCTCGGCGCCGACCACGGGGAAGTCGACCTCGTGGTCGCCGACCCCGCCGGCGGCGTCGAGGTAGCCGGCGACAGCCACGCGGGCGGCGTCCTGGTCGATCCGTGTCGGGCCGCCCTCGATGGCGCTCGCCCGGTCGATCATCTCGCCGCCGCTGCGGGCCGCCTCGGCGGCCAGGTTGTCGGCGCGTTGCAGCGTGCGCAACTGCCCGGCGCCGTCGTAGGCGAGACTGACGATGGCGAGCACGCCGGTCATCGCCACGGCCAGGAAGAGACTCACCCGGCCGCTCTCCGCCGTCCGTCGCCCGGTCATCCGCGGCTCCGGTAGGTGTCCAGCGGCGAGGTGAACCGCGCCGAGACGGTCTTGCCGCCCGGCACCCCGGGCAGCCCCGGCGCGCGCAGGTCGTCGAAGGAGACCGTGCAGGTCACGGTGACCGTCACGGTCGCCGGCACGCCCGGGTCGCTGCGGTACGCGCCGGCGAAGGTGGCCGGCTTCCCGCCCACCGACCCGGTCAGGTCCAGGCTCGGCGCGGCGGTGCAGCGCAGGCCGGACCAGTTGAGCTGGTCGCGGGCCGCCTTCTCGGCCGCCTGCTCGCCCTCACGGGCCGTCCGGGCGATCGAGGCGGCACGGGCGGCGTCGTGCGCGGCCGACTCCACCGCCTCGTCGGCGACGGCGGTCCGGCCGGCCACCCCGGCGAGCACCATCAACGCGATGAAGGCGGGGGCGAGCACCGCCACCTCGATCGAGACGGAACCCCGGTCCCGGGCCATCGGCCTCACCCCGCGGTCCAGCGTTCGGCGGGGCCGTGCGCGGTCTGCACGACCTCGAGGTCGACACCGGGGATGACCGACAGGGAGCGACCGCGCACCGTGCAGGTGACGTCGGTGGCGGTCTCCACACAGGTCGGTCCGGTGCGGTCCCAGTCGACCAGCCAGTCCCCGGACCGGCGCAGGAAACTGGTCGCCCGGTCCCGGCCGGCGTCGGGCCCGGCGTCGAACGTGCGTTGCGCGTTCACCCCGGTCTGCGCCGCGTTCAGCGCGGTCGACCGGGCCACGAACCAGACGCCGACCTGGATCGAGCCGAAGAGCAGCACCAGGATCACCGGCATCATCACGGCCAGTTCGACCGGGT
Organism: Micromonospora sp. NPDC051300; assembly: GCF_044455315.1. Lineage (NCBI taxonomy): Bacteria > Bacillati > Actinomycetota > Actinomycetes > Micromonosporales > Micromonosporaceae > Micromonospora > Micromonospora sp. NPDC051300. Next base: position 55,583 of record NZ_JBITEP010000030.1, read on the forward strand.
TGGCGCCCCGTTCGCGCCCGCCCGCGTCGAGGCGGGCGCGCACGGTGGCGGCGATCCGCCCCGGACCGCGCGGACCGGCGCGCCGGCCGGCGGGCGCCGGCCGGCTCCGGAGCGTACGGGCGGGGCGGGGCATCACGGCGCCTTCGGCTGGGTGTTGTTCGGGATGGCCTCCATCCAGTTGTTGGCCCGGGCCAGGGCCAGCCCGGTGACCGCCATGGCCACCGCGACCAGGCCGAAGATGATCACCGCGGTCGGCACCGGGCTGTCGCCGCGCTCGCCGTCGCGGCGCAGTTCGGCGAGGCGGTTGCTCACCGCCGCGTACAGGTAGGTGTAGAGGTACATGGTCGTCTCCTTCTCGGGGGTGGGTGTCACAGACGGGCGATGAACGGATAGACGGCGAAGCCGAGCAGGACGAAGACCAGCAGTGAGCCGGGAATGTCCAACTTGCTGGTCACCCCCTCGGCGCGGGCCAAGTTGTCGGTGCGGATCTGGTCGCGCAGTGAGTCGGCACGGGACCGCAACGTCTCGTGCACCTGGGCGCCCTCGCTGCCGGAGGACCGCATGATGGCGCCCACGTCGCCCAGCTCCGGGATGCCGATCCGGTCGGCCAGGTCCTGCAACTCGTCCCACGGCGAGTGCATCTGGAGCTGGGCGAGCCGCAACGCCTCCCGGATCCGGTCGAAGACCCAGCCGTCGCAGACCGTCGCCGCGCGTTCCAGCGACTGCACCGGGCCGTGCGCGGCGGAGAGTTGCAACGCCACCAGGTCGAGATAGGTGCAGACCGCCGCCCGGAACTCGTCCCGCGCGGCGTCCGCCTTGGCCAGCACCGACCGGTGCGCCACCAAACCGGCGACCAGTGCCAGGCCCAGGCTGGCCAGCACCGGCGCGACCACCGGCATGGTCACCCCGCCGACGAAGAGCAGGGCCGAGACGACCGCCGGGGTGGCGAAGCCGATAAGCGCGGAGAGCAGCACCGACATGGCGTACTGCTCGGGGGTGCGGTCGAGCAGGGCGAGCTGCCGGGTCGGCGGGCGAAGCCAGCGGGCGAACCCGCCCAGCCAGTCCGGCCCGGCGCCGGCCACCGGGGCCTGACCGGGCGGCTGGTGCAGCCGACGCAGGGCCGGCCCGAGCGCCGGGGTGGCCGGCAGCGCCTCCCGGACCACGAGGAAGAGGCCGAGCCCGACCGCCGCCCCGCCGATGACCGCCACCGCCAACTGCCAGTTGATCAGCATTACGCGATCGCCTCCTCCGGGTCGGGCGCCGGCAGGAAGCGCGCCGGGCGGGGCGGTTGGCTCATCGACCGCACCCAGACCAGCAGCCCGACGAACGCCGCGCCGAGCACCGCCATCACGAGCTGCCCGGTCACCGTCCCGTACGGACGGATGTAGTCGCTGTTCACCAGCCCGTACGCCAGCGTCGCGAGCGTCATGCCGGTGAGGAAGCGAACCGCGAAGCGCGGCTGGGTCCGCTTCGCCTCGACCTCGCGCCGGGTCGTCACCTCGGCCGAGGCGGCCGTGGCGATCGAGCCGAGCACGTCGCCGAGGCGCTCGCCCCGGTCGGTGAGGTGCAGGATCAGCGCGGCGACCACCTGGTCGGCGACCGGGTCGGCGATCTCGTCGGCGAACGCGAGCAGCGCCGACTTGGCCAGCCAACCGGCCTGGAGGCGGGCGGCGAGCGTGCGTACCTCCTCCTGGATCTCCTCCGGCGCGGTGGCGATGGTGCCCACGATGGCCTGCTGGAGCCCCTGCCCGGTGGCGGAGATGTCCTTGAGTCGCCGGGTCCACTCGCCCACCGCCTCGACCCGGGCGATGGCGCGTTGCTCGGCCCGGCCGACCGCGAACAGCCACGGCACGCCTGGTACCGCGAGCGCCACCAGCAACCCCACCACCGGCAGCCCGGTGAGCAGGAACGCCAGCGCCCCGACGACCACCGCGGCCACCAGCAGGGTCTGGTGTCGCCGCTGGTCGGCGCGGCCGGCCCCGGAACCGGTCCAGAGCCGGCCCAGGCCCGGCCCGGCCCCGCCCGGCGTCGACCTCGGCGGGCGGCGCGTGCCGACCAGCGCGACCACGGCCAGCACCAGCCCGGCCACGCAGGCCGCGCCGGAGACCAGGGCGATCAGCTCGATCTGCGTCATGCCCGGCCCCCGTCCGGCCGCCGCCCGAGCCGGGTGTGCCGGGGACGCCGCCAGGCGCCCATCCCGGCCTCCACGAACCGGGTCAGCAACCGGGCGTCGTAGCCGACCCGCAGCAACTGGTCGCGGATCCGCTCGGGGAGGTGGCGGGGGACCGCCCGGCCGTCCGGCCCCGGCCCGAAGACCGTGGTGGTGGTGATCCGGTTGCCCTCGCCGACGCCGATGACCTCCTCGACGTGCGAGACGAAGCGGTGCTTGCGGCCGCCGATCGCGGTCTCGTCCTCGACCGTGACGTAGACGATCAGGTCGAGCGCGTTGCCGGCCATCCGCCGCGCCTGGTCGACTGTCATCTCCCGGCCGTGGGAGAGCGCCAGCTCGATGATGCGTTCGCTCACCCCCGCCGCGGTACGGGCGTGGATGGTGCACATCGACCCGCGGCTGGTGGTCATCGCCTGGAGCATCGGCACGATCTCCCGGGACCGCACCTCGCCGACGATGATCCGCAGCACGCCCATCCGCAGCGACACCGGGATCAGGTCGGCGATGCTCACCTCGCCGGCGGGTCGACCGTCCGCGCCGCGTTCGCCGTGCCCCTCCCGGGACTCGAAGCTCATCACCGCCCGGTGCCTGTGCCCGCGCCGGGCCGGCAGCAGTTCCCGGCTCTCCTCCAGCAGCACGTACGGCTCGTCGACCGGGATGTCGGCCATCAGCGCCCGGATGACAGTGGTCTTTCCGGCCCCGGCCAGCCCGGCCACCATGATGTTCAGCCCGGCCCGCAGGGACGCCCGGAGGAAGTCGCGCAGCAGCGGGTCGATCATCTCGTCCAGGTCGGGTCGGCCGCCGGCGATGTCCTCCAGGCTCACGTCGAGCGTGTTGTGCTTGCGGATCACCGCGTAGGGGCGGTGACTGACCAGGAAGACCGCGGCGAGCCGGCTGCCGTCGGGCAGTTGCAGGTCGAGCGTGGGCTTGCTGGTGGAGAGCGACCGCTCGGTGGCGCCGGCCCGACGGGCGGCGGCCTGGAGGATCTCCACCAGCTCGTCGTCGGTCTCGGCGATCGGCTCGGCCCAGTCGACGCCGCCGCCGTGCCGGGTGATGCGGACCTGGTCGCAGCCGAGGATGTGCACCTCCTCGATGCTCTCGTCGACGAGCAGCGTCTGCAGCCGACCCAGCCCGACCAGTTCGGCGGTGACCTGGTCGAGCAGCAGCCGCTCCTCGTCGGCGGGCATCGGCCGGCCGCCCCGGCGCACCGAGTCGGCGTACGCGGAGACCACCGCGACGGCGAGCCGGGCCCGCTCGACCTCCTCGGCGTCGGCGTCGAACTCGCGCCCGCGCTGCCACTGGGTGAGCCGTTCGCTCAGCTCCCGACGCAGCTCGCGGACCACCGCGAAGTCGACCCGGGGGCGCGGTGGCGCCGCCAGCGGCGCGGCGGGCAGGGCCGGCCCGGCGACGTGGTGCCGCCCGTTCGGCGGGGCCAGCGGCGGCACGGTGGAGACGACCCCGGGCTGCTGCCCGCGCGGGTCGTAGGAGACCGGCTCAAACCGCACCGGGCACCCCCTGGGCGCTGGGCGCCGGCGTGGCGGCCGCCGCGGTCGCCCCGGGCCAGGCCAGTCGGGCGCGCCGCCGGTCCAGCAGCGCCCGGACCGGCACCTCCAGCGCGCCGGCCGCGCGCATGAGCGGCCGGCTGGCGCGCACCGTGCCGCCGTGGGCGAGCACCTCGGCGGTACGCGGGTCGTGCGGCAGCCGGGCGATCACCGGCAGCCGCAGCACCTTGCTGATCTCGCTGGTGCCGTGGCCGTCGCCGACCACCAGCAGGCGCAGGTTGCCCGGGGGGACGCGGTGTTCGGTGAGGTCGCGTTCGACGGCCCGGACGGTGGCCCGGGTGGCGGAGAGGTCGGGCAGGTGCGCGCGGGTGACCAGCAGCACGACGGCGGCGGCCCGCAGCAGCGGCCACGGTGGACCGCCGACCGCCAGCCGGCCGCAGTCGACGAGCACGTCGTACGGGGGCACGCCGCGTTCCAGGCCGGTGAAGTAGTCGGCGAAACGCTGCCAGAGCGGCACCAGGCTGCCGGCCTGTGCCGGGTCGACCACGCCGGGCAGCAGCAGCCGTTCGCGGCGCGGCGCGTCCAGGTCGACCAGTTGCGACCAGAACGTGCTCTCCAGGCTGCCGTCGCGAAGCTCGCCGACGGCCAGCTCGCCGATGCCGCGCGGACCGTCGAGCGCCCCACCCAGGTAGCCGGCGAGGATCGAGCCGCCCGCCGGGTCGCACTCGGCCAGCACGAGCCGGCGGTGCCAGCTCAGCGCGGCGGCCAGCGCGGTGGTGGTGACGCCCGGCGAGCCCTTCGCCGAGACCAGGGCGATGATCGCCATCAGGCCGCCTCGGTGAGCACGAGCGCGATCCGGTCGTCCGCGGCCAGCACCACCACCGCCGGCACGTCCCGGACGGCCAGCGCCAGGTAGACCACCACGTCGTCGTTCTCCGGCGCGGCGGTGTCGATCACGGTGGCCTCGAACCGGGTGCCGCCGCCGCGCGTCGCCTCGGCGCCGCTGGCGCCGCTGTCCGGCGTGCTGACCAGCAGCACCTTGTCGCCGGGGTGCAGCTTGCGGGCCGGCACCCGGGCGGTCTCCAGGCCCAGCGCGATCTGCTGCTGGCCGGGGCCGAGCAGCGGGGCGTCGGTGAGCTGGGCCGGGGTGAGCAGCGTGCCCGGGGTGAGCCGGACGGCGGCGCGCAGGCCGACGAGGTCCTTCATCCTGTCGGCCGGCACCGGTCGTAGTTCGCGCCCGCCGGAGACGCGCACCGGCACCAGGTCGTCGGCGGTGATCCGCTGGCCCACCTCGACCGGCCGGGCCACCGCCAGGTAGCTGCCGGTGGAGCGCACCGAGGTGACCGCGAACGCCGCGCCGAGGCCGCCGAGCGCGATCAGCAGGATCGCGAGGCCGAGCAGGCCGGGCCGGATCCGCCGCTGCCGGACCACCTTGGGCGGCGCGACGGGCGCCTCCACCGGGGTCCCGTTCCGGGCTGCCACGACACTCATCGGGTCACCACCTGAAGCTCGTTGATCTGCACCGGGACGATGCCGCTGACCCGGCTCTGGGCGATCTCGCCGCTCTCCCCGCCGCTGGACGTCCACTCGACGGTCCAGAACGTGGTGGCGTAGACCTGGTAGGTGCGCGCCTGGGCGTAGCCGTGCGGGAGGCCGCAGTCCGGCGAGGGGGCCCCGGCGTGCGGCCCGTCCGCCCGGTAGGGGGTGCCCGGCCCGGTGCAGGTGACGTCGAGGCCGTCGGCCATGTGCCAGACGATCCGGGTCACCTTCGCGGTGATGGTGACGGTCAGCCCGCGGTCCGAGGCCGAGGCGGACAGCGGCCCGAAGTAGGAGGCGCCGGGGCTGGCCCACATCCAGACCGGCAGGCCGACCAGACCGGGGCCCTTGCTGCGCCGGGGCGCGACCGAGACGCGGGGCCGCAGCAGCGAGATCGAGGCGAGCGCGCGCCGGGCCAGCTCCTCCGGGTCGGGCGGTGTGCCGTAGCCGGGCGGCGGGGCGTCGAGCAGCACGAGCGTCTGCTGCCCGGTGGCGCCGCCGTTGCAGCTCGCCACGTAGTACTGCTTGCCGGGGGGCGGGTCCCCCTGCGGCTCGGCCAGCTTGTAGTAGCAGCCGTCGCTGTTGTTGAACCAGCCGAGCAGGTCGTCGTAACAGGGGATGACCCGGCCGTTCCACTGGCACTTCGCGGTGCCGCCGCCGTTGCCGCCCCCGCCGCCGTCGTTCCCGCCGCCGCCGGGCCCGGGGCCGCCGGGAAGGCCCGGGTCGTCGTCCCAGACGTCGCAGTCGGTCTGCCCCGGAGGGCAGGAGCCGCCCGGGTCGGCGGCCCGCGCCGGCGCGCCGGTCAGCATGAGCAACGCCGCCAGGCCGGCGGCGAACCATCGCCGGTGGGACGTCCCGGCCCGGGTCCGCTGGGCCGGGACGCCCTCTCCTCCCCAGGTCAGCACGGCTGGTCCTGGTGTGCCGCGCCGGAGTTGACCAACCATCGGCCGTCCGGGTAGCGGGCCGCGGTCGCGGTGGCGAGGTAGCGCCCGCCGCGGGTGCCGGGCACGGTCTTGCGGTCCTTGGCGTAGACCAGCCGGTAGCCGCTCGCGTCCAGGCAGTCCTGGATCTCGACGGTGGGCGGGTCGGCGGCCAGGTCGACCGAGACGACGGTCGGGTCGGAAACGAGTTTTCCGGTACGCATCGCGCCGTGCTCCTTCGCGTCACGAATTGCCACCCGCACCCGGGTCAGCAGCGGATCGGCCAGAAATCGGTCCAGTGCGGGATGGCCGGGATCGCTGCGCGCACTCGCCGCCCGAGAGGCGTCGAGATATCCGGAATAGGCGGCGAGTGCCGCCTTTTCGGCGGCGCGCTCGTCGGCGGTGGAATGGGTGGCGGGTGCGGCGGCGCCCCCGGCCAGCGGGCCGGCGGCCACCTCGGGCCCGCCGCCGCAGCCGGCCGTGCCGGCCACCAGTGCAAGGCTGAGCAGGCAGATTTCCCATCGGCGGGATTGCCATACGCGCAAAGCCGAGCCCTCCTCGGTGCCGGCCCGGTGCGGTCGCGTGGGTCCGCCCCGGGCATGCGGAAGCACGCCCGGATCTGTCCGACCGGGCCTCGACGGCCACCGCTTGCATTTACCTGTGCTGATCTTTGTCGAATGTGGAGCTGATGTCCTCGGTCGGCCTCCGACGCCAATTGATCGGGGGTTGCGTCGTACCCAAGGGGCGAGCATAGGCTGACGTCCGCCGATGCAACAGAGGCAATTCACGTGAACACGGTGAGTGAAGACAGGTGGTGGGGGCAGGTGAACCTGCGGACGGTGCCGAACGGGTCGAACGCGGCCGACGCGGTGGCAGGCGTGCGCCCACCCGCACCGGTCCGCCCGTCGTCGGCGACCCGCCCGCAGGCCGCCGGTATGGGCGGGGACCGCCCCGGTCGTCCGATCCGTCCCGCCGCGCGGTCACACCCCGGCCGGCGCGCCCGCACCGACCGTTCCGACGGCCCGCCGGACGCCTCTTTCCGCGCCATCCGTCACACGACGATCGGTGATCTGTCACTCTGCGTGCTCCGATGTGGAGCCGGGGACGGCCGGACGGGGGAGCCCGCGTGACCACCGAACGGGCCCCCGACCTCGCCCCGTCGACTGTCGCCCGTCGTCCGGTCGTCCGGCTGCTGGCCACCCTCGCGGTCGGGCCGCCGGTCCGGCTGGCGGTGGCCCGCTACGCCGTACCGCCGGACCGCCCGGACCGGACCGGCTGCGACGCCTGCGGCGCCCCGATCGGGCTGGACCGACCGCTGCCGGCGCTCGGCCCGGCGGCCCGCTGCCCGGGTTGCCGCGCCCGCGTCGGCGCGCCGCCCGTGGTGGCGGAGGTGGCGTTGCTTGTCGCGGCGGCCGTACTGACCCTGTCCGGCGGGCCGCTCGGCGCGCGCCTGGCGCTGGCCTGGTGGCTCGCCTGGGCGGTGCCGATGGCCCTGGTGGACGCCGCCTCGCACCGGCTGCCCGACCGGCTGACCTGGCCGGCCGCCGCCGGCACCTGGGCGCTGCTCGGCCTGGCCGCGCTGACCGGTCCGGGCCCGGCACCCGCGCTGCGGGCGGTCGCCGCCGGGCTCGCCCTCGCCGCCGGCTTCGCGACCACCACGCTGCTGCTCGGCCGGCGCGGCTTCGGCCTCGGCGACGCCAAACTCGCCCTGGGCGCCGGCGCGCTGCTCGGCTGGTACGGCTGGCCGGTGCTGGTGGCCGGGCTGGTGCTCGCGGTCACCCTCGCCGCGCTGGCCGGCCTGGCGCTGCTCGCCCTCCGGCGGCTGCGCTGGTCCAGCCACCTGCCGTTCGGCCCGTTCCTCATCCTCGGCACCGCCGCCACCCTCGTGCTCACCACCTGACCGCGCGCTCACTAGGAAGGCGGGGCCCCACGGCGGGTCAGTGGGCCGTCGCCCAGGGTGCTAGACATCAGGGCGTGACGGACGCTGAGACGCGACCCAACGTCGCCCGGATGTACGACTACTACCTGGGCGGCTGCCACAACTTCGCCGCCGACCGGGCCGCCGCCGAGGAGATCCTGAAGATCTTCCCGGACACCGGGGTGGCCGCCCAGACCAACCGCGCCTTTTTGCGCCGCGCCGTGCGCTGGGCGGCCGAGCAGGGCGTCCGCCAGTTCCTCGACGTCGGCGCCGGGCTGCCCACCCAGGGCAACGTGCACGAGGTGGTCCGCGAGGTGGACCCCGACGCCCGGGTGGTCTACGTCGACCACGACGAGGTGGCCGTCGCGTACGCCCGGCGGTTGCTGCCCGCCGACGGCCGCACCGTGGTCGTCCAGGGTGACCTGCGACGCCCCGACGGGTGGCTGGCCGACCCGGCGCTGCGGTCCACGATCGACCTGGCCGAGCCGGTGGCGCTGCTGCTGGTCGCGGTGCTGCACTTCGTGCCCGACGCGGACGATCCGTGGGCGGCGGTGGCCCGGCTGCGCGACGCCACCGCCCCGGGCAGCCTGCTCGCGATCTCCCACCTGACCCTGGACGGCGCGCCGCCGCTGCCGGCGCGGGCCGGCACCGACGTCTACCGGCGCAGCAGCGCGCCGCTGGTGCCCCGCACCCACGCCGACGTGGCCCGCTTCCTGGACGGCTACGACCCGGTCGAGCCGGGCCTGGTGCGGCTGGCCGACTGGCGGCCCGACGGCGAGCCACGGGCGGCGGTGTCGCACGGCTACGGCGGGGTGGGTGTGCGCCGCTGAGCGCCCGCGCTCACTCCAGGCCGCGGTGGGCGGCCCACAGCGCGCCGGCCCGGTCGGCCGCCGCCGCCACCAGCGCGGCCAGCTCCGGCCGGTCGGGCACCCGGAACGACACGTACGCGCCGCGACCACCCGCCGTGGGCCGGCCGTACGCCTTCGCGGCGAGCGAGCCGTCCGGCAGCAACCGGATGTTGAGCGTGGTCAGCGTGAACTCCTCGCCGCGCCGGGTGTCGGTCCAGCGCAACGCCTCCGGCACGGTCACGTTGACGGCGAGGGCGGTGACGTCGGGGCTCATCTCGGCATCGTCGCACGCCGGCTCAGCGTCGTCTCCCGGTCCATCCGGGACAGCTTCTCCGGGTTGCGCACCGCGTAGAGGCCGCTGATCCGGCCGCCGTCGAGCCGGACCGCCACCACCGTGTCCAACTCGCCGTCGAGCCGCACGACAAGCGCCGGGTAGCCGTTGACCTGCGCCGGCTCCATCGACGCCGACCCGGCGACCCGGCCCCACCCGCCGGCCAGCAGGCGGGCCACCTTGTCCGCGCCGGCGACCGGGCGCGGGATCGCCTGCTTGATCCCGCCGCCGTCGCCGACCAGCACCACGTCCTCGGCGAGCACGGCGAGCAGCGCGCGGAGGTCCCCGGTCTCCACCGCCCGCCGGAACGCGCCGAGCGCGTCGCGGGTCTCGGCCGCCGAGACGGTACGGCGGGGCCGGCGCGCCGCCACGTGGGCGCGGGCCCGGTGCGCGATCTGGCGTACCGCGGCCGGGCTCTTGTCGACCGTCTCGGCGATCTCGTCGTAGTCGACGTCGAACACCTCGCGCAGCACGAACACCGCGCGCTCGGTCGGCGCGAGCGTCTCCAGCACCAGCAGCATGGCCATCGAGACGCTGTCGGCGAGCGCCACGTCGTCGGCCACGTCGGGCGCGGTGAGCAGCGGCTCGGGCAGCCACGAGCCGACATAGGACTCCTTGCGGCGGCCGAGGGCGCGCAGCCGGGACAGCGCCTGCCGGGTGGCGATCCGCACCAGGTAGGCGCGCCGGTCGCGGACCTCGTCGAGGTCGACGCCGGCCCACCGCAGCCAGGTCTCCTGGAGCACGTCCTCGGCGTCGGCGGCGGAGCCGAGCAGCTCGTACGCGACAGTGAAGAGCAGGTTCCGGTGGGCGACGAACTCCTCGGTGGCCCGGTCCGCCATGGCGTGCTCCCTGTCCGATCGGCTGCGTTCCCCACCAGACGCCGGCGAGCGGCGCGGTGTGACACCTCGCCGCTGTGGCGGTCGTCACCGGGCCACCGTGTCACGCCGGCCGGGCCGCCGGCATCTCCTGTTCGTCCGAACGCCACGTGACCGGAGAGGGCGCAATCATGGAGACCCGACTCAACCTGTTCGAGAACGAGATCTCGGCCAGGTTCTTCAAGCGGTTCGCCAACGCGGGCCTGGTGATCCAGCAGTCGTCACTGCCGCACACCGTGCAGGAGCTGGTGTCGCTGCGGGCCAGCCAGATCAACGGCTGCGGCTGGTGCATCGACATGCACACCAAGGAGGCGACGGCCGCCGGCGAGACCGCGGTGCGGCTGCACCTGGTCGCCGCCTGGCGCGAGGCGAGCGTCTTCACCGAGGCGGAGCGCGCCGCGCTGGCGTTCGCCGAGGAGGGCACCAGGCTCGCCGACGCCCACCAGGGGGTGTCCGACGAGACGTGGGCCCTGGTGCGCGAGCACTACGACGACGATCAGGTCGCGGCGCTGGTCTGCCTGGTCGGTCTGGTCAACGCGGCGAACCGGGTCGCGGTGATCGTGCACCAGCAGGGCGGCTCGTACCAGGCGGGCATGTTCGCCGCGGCCCTGGGCTGACCCGACGGGAGCGGTCCGGCCGGGGAGCGTGACCCGGGCCGGGCCGCCACCGGTCACCGCAGGTCCTGGAAGAACGCGCGGACGTCGGCGGCGAACAGGTCGGGCACCTCCAGCGCGGCGAAGTGGCCGCCCCGGTCGAACTCGCTCCAGTGTCGGATCCGGTACGTCCGTTCCGCGAGCGCACGGATCGGCCGGGTGATGTCGTGGGCGAAGACGGCGACGCCTACCGGCGGCGGGCAGGGCGGCGGTGGCCCGCCGGCCGCGTTCTCCTTGATGAACCGCGCCGACGACGCGGTGGTGCGGGTGAGCCAGTAGAGCGAGACGTCGGTGAGGACGCGGTCGACGGCGATGTCGGACGCCGGGTCGGCCCACTCGGCGAACTTCTCGGCGATCCAGGCGAGCTGGCCGGCGGGCGAGTCGTTCAGCGCGTACGAGACGGTCTGCGGGCGGGCGGCGTAGAGGATCTGGTGCGGGTGGCGCTGCGCCATGAGATGCCTGATCCGAGCCAACCGGGCCCGGTCCGGCTCGGCCAGGTCGGCCTCGCCGGTCCAGCCGGGCGGCGGGGGCGTGGGCAGGTAGTTGAGGTGTACGCCGACGACGTGTTCCGGGTCGGTCCCGCCCAGCCGGGTGGAGATCACCGAGCCCCAGTCGCCGCCCTGCGCGCCGTAGCGGCGGTAGCCGAGCCGGCGCATCAGTTCGGCCCAGGCGCGCGCGACCCGGTCGACGGTCCAGCCGCGTTCCCGGGTCGGGCCGGAGAGGCCGAACCCGGGTATCGACGGGACGACCAGGTGGAACCGCTCGGACAGTGGTCCGAGCACGTCGAGGAACTCGACGACCGAGCCGGGCCAGCCGTGGGTGAGGATCAGCGGCAGCGCGTCCGGGTCGGCGGAGCGGACGTGCAGGAAGTGGATGTTCTGTCCGTCGATCTCGGTGGTGAACTGCGGATATCTGTTGACTTCCGCCTCGTGCGCGCGCCAGTCGTAGCCGGTGCGCCAGTGCTCGGCCAGCTCGCGTACCCGCTCCAGCGGGATGCCGTGGTCCCATCCGGCGTCGGGCAGCTCGTCGGGCCAGCGGGTACGGGCCAGTCGGTCGGCCAGGTCGTCGAGGTCGGCCTGGGGGATGGCCACCCGGAACGGCTTGATCATGACAGTGCCTTTCGTTGGCTGCCCTAACGTTTGCCGCACCAACGTAGCGCTGATTCGTTGGTCGTACCAATGGATTTGTTAGGGTGGTCACGTGGACACTCCGGATCAGGGCGCCGTGCCCGCCCGCCTGGCCGCCCTGCCGAGCTGGCTGATCACCCAGACCGCCGTCCGGGCCGGTCGGCTGGTGAGCGACGGACTCGCCGCGATCGACGCCCGCGGGTACCACTTCCGGCTACTGGCGACGCTCGACGAGTTCGGGCCCGCCAGCCAGGCGGCGCTCGCGAGGCGCAGTGGCATCCACACCAGCGACGTGGTCGCGGCGCTCAACGAACTCGTCGACCGCGACCTCGTCGAGCGCAGCCCGGACCCGGCCGACCGCCGACGCAACGTCGTCACCGTCACACCGGCCGGGCGGCGGCAGCTCCGACGGTTGGAGAAGCAACTCGCCGCCGTGCAGGACGAACTGCTCGCGCCGCTGTCGCCCGACGAACGCGAGCAGCTCGCCGGCCTGCTGAGCCGGGTGCTCACCCACCACACGCGACGGTCCGGCTGACTGTCGGGCACCGAACGGTCCGTAGTCACCCGCGTGGATGCGGTGTTAGCCTCCTCCCGCCAGGCGTGATCATGGGAAAGGCATCGGGGGACACATGGGGGCCGGCTTCGCGAGTCCGGGTGGCCTGCTGGATCCGGACGGCGCCGTCGAGCGACTGGCGGCCTGGAAGGGCCGCATCGACCAGCTCGCGGCCGACACCAGGGCGATGAGCGACCGGCTCCAGGAACTGCGGGTCACGGCCGCGGACGGCAACGGCGTGTGCGAGGTGACCGTCGACTCCGTCGGGGCGCTGTGCGACCTGCGGCTGGGCGCGCGCAGCCAGCGGCTCGCCCCCGACGTGGTGGCCCGGACCGTCATGGACACGATCCGCGAGGCGAAGCGGCAACTGGCCGACCGCTCCCAGGAGATCATCGCCGACACGGTCGGCACCGACTCGGCCGCCGGCCGGGCGATCGCCGAGCGGGTCGGGCAGCGGTTGCGCGACCCGGACCCCGCCGAGGCCGGCGCCGACGACCGACCCGGTCGGTGGTGACCGGGATGGCCGACGGTTTCGCGGTCGACGCCGACCAGATCCGCGCGCACTCCCGCAACGTCGACGCCGTGCGGGCCCGCTTCGACGCGGTGAAGACCGCCAGCGCGCACATCGCGCGGGACGACTCCGCCTACGGGCTGCTGTGCAGTTGGCTGCCCGCGATCCTGGAGGGCCGGCACAGGCGACAGGACGAGCTGATCGCGTACGTGGAGGAGAACCTGTCGTTGGTCGTCGCCGGCCTACGGACCACCGCCGACAACTACGACGGCGCCGACGCGGACGCGGACGCCGCGGTCCGCAAGGCGGGTGGCGGGCTGACGGGAGCCACCCCGTGACCGACACGTCGCTGATCGCCGGCGTCGTCTCCACCCGCAAGCCGTGGACCGGGGCGGCCCTGGCCGACAGTTGCCAGGGGCTTGTCGACGCCATCCACAGCCAGGGCTGGGTCGACGACCTGATCGCCGGCGCGGCGTTCGGCGTCGAGGTCGCGGCGACCGTGATGGACCCGCTGAGCGCGTTGCTGGCCAACGGGCTGGGCTGGGCGATGGAATACTTCGAGCCGCTGCGGCAGGTCCTCGACGAGCTGACCGGCATGCCTGACGTCGTCGCGTCGCACGCCGCCACCTGGGACAACATGGCCGTCGCGCTGCAGGGCATGGCGACCGACCTGAAGTCCTTCGTGGCCGGTGACACGCCGCACTGGCAGGGGCGGGCCGCCGACGCCTACCACAACCTCATGGAACACAACGTCGAGGCGATCAACGGGCTCGGCGGGGTGTCCGCCGCGATGGCCGCCGCCACCCAGGCCGCCGGCAACCTGGTGATGTTCACCCGCGACATCGTCCGGGACCTCATCGCCGACCTGGTGGCGCGCGTGATCGTGTGGGCCGTCGAGGCCATCTTCGTGGTCACCATCCCGGTGATCGCGTCGCAGATCGCCGCCGCGGTCGTCAAGTGGGCCGGCCGCATCCTGACCTACGTCATGGCGCTGATCAGCAGCCTGACCAACCTCTCCGCACTCCTGGACGGCTAGCCGAGCATGGCGAGACCCAAGACCCCCCACGGAGACGGCCCGGACGCGCCCCACCCGCACGGCGACGGCGACGGCGACGGCGCCTCGCCCGGACGGCGTCGCGGCACCGAGGTCCCGGAGAACGTCGGCCGGGCGCAGGACACCATCGCCGCCGAGGCACGCCAGGGCCGCCCCGGTGGCGACCAGGGTGGTTCCCCGGGCCGGCCCGGCGGCGACGGCGGATACCAGGCGCCCCGGCCCGGCACCCCCGAGTACGACGCCCGGGTGCAGGAACTCGCCGCCGACCCCGCCCACAACGGGAAGGTGAGCGCCAAGTCGCGCCGGGAGGCGGAGGTCGGGCTGGAAGCCGAGGCCCAGGGCAAGATCCCGGGCCCGATCCAGCGGGCCGAGCTGGACAACTCGGATCCCGCGTTCCAGCGGGACCAGGGCGAGTTCGTCGACGCCAACGGCGACTACTGGGACGTCAAGAGCCCGGTCGACACGTTCCCGGCGGGCCGGCAGGCGGGCCAGCCGATGCCCGAGGGCACCAGGGGACGCTACGACGGCCCCGAGACGGAGCAGAAGCTGTCCGACGAGGTGGCCGGTGGTCAGCGTGTCATCATCGACAGCAAGAACCTGTCCCCGGGCTCCCTGGCCGACCTGAAGAGACGGGTAGCCGGTAATCCGGACCTGGACGGCAAGGTGGTGTTCCTCGAATGAGCAGCAGGTACAAGCAGAGCAGCGCCGACGTGACCCGGTGGCCGGACAGCTCCGAGGCCCGCGAGGCGCTCCAGGAGTGGTTCGCCGCGCTCGCCGCGGATCCCACGGCCTACCTGTCCGGCGACTTTCTGGACTTCCGCGGCGCCGACCTGAGCACCATCGACCTGACCGACGCCTACCTGGTCGGCGCCGGCCTGACCGGCGTACGGCTGGAGGACGCCAACCTCGGCGGCGCCAACCTCGGCAACGCGGAGTTGGCCGACGCCGACCTGAGCTTCGCCGATCTGACCAAGGCGGATCTGGTCGGCTGCGCCGCGCCGAACGTCCGCCTCCGAGCGGCGCGACTGTTCGCGGCGGTGCTCGACGACGCCGTGCTGACCGGCGCGGATCTCAGCCACGCGATCCTCAACTCGGCAAAGCTCTACCGGACCGACCTGCGCGGGGCCGACCTGACGTTCGCCAGCCTGCGGTGGGCCACGCTCGGCGGGGCCAGCATGCCCACGGTGCTGACCGGCGCGGCGATGGCCGGGTGCGAGTTCGAGGGCGCGAAGGGGGCCGTGGTCGGCCCGGTCCTGGTGGACGAGGACCGTGGCCGGACGCTCGACGGCGCCGACCTGGAGGGATGGTTCGGGCAGCGGGGCGCGGAGCACATCCAGGTGCTCCCCGCCGCCGGCACCGTGCGCTGAAAATTTCCGACGACCTATCGGAACACCTCCGGTCCGATCGGACCGCACCTCGCAGCAGCCTGCGAGGTCATCGACATTGACCGATGATGGCCCATCGAAGTATCTTGCCCTGGAGTTACCGGTACGTTTCCGAAAGTTTCAGGGCCGGTGACCCGGAACGCGTACTGCCCGGTGGCGCCCCGCGCCAGGTGCGCGAACCGTGTCGACAACCCTGCGCATCACCCGTCCGATATGCAGAGGAGTGTCATGGAACGTCCACTGAGGCGGCATCGCTACCGCGTCCTGGCGGCTGCTGCCGCGGGATCGCTGGCGCTGGCCGCCACCGCGCTGCTCGTACCCGGCTCGGCCCAGGCCGCCACCACCCTGGGCGCGGCGGCGGCGCAGTCCGGTCGGTACTTCGGCACCGCGATCGCGGCGAGCCGGCTGAACGACTCGACGTACAGCACCATCGCGGCGCGTGAGTTCAACATGATCACGGCCGAGAACGAGATGAAGCCGGACGCGACGGAGCCGAACCAGAACCAGTTCAACTTCTCCTCCGGCGACCAGATCTACAACTGGGCCACCCAGCGGGGCCTGAAGGTGCGGGGTCACACGCTGGCCTGGCACGCGCAGCAGCCGGGCTGGATGCAGAACATGAGCGGCAACACGCTGCGCAACGCGATGAT
>NZ_JBITEP010000031.1:0-68419 GCF_044455315.1 Micromonospora sp. NPDC051300
AGCGCCGATGGTACTGCACTCGGGAGGGTGTGGGAGAGTAGGACACCGCCGGACAATCTTTCAATGAGGGCCACCCCCGACGGGGTGGCCCTCATCGCGTTTCCGCCGGGAATCGCCACGGCCGACCCGCCGCGTCTCGTACCGTCGAGCCGGGACCGCCCCACGCGTCCCCCGCCGGCCTGGCGGATCCAGAAAACGTGACATCGCGTACGGCCGGGTTCGTGCACGGAACGGACCGGCCGGGGTACAGGAGTGGTCATGGAGATCGGAATCATCGGGTCGGGGCACATCGGGGGCACCCTCACCCGTCGTCTGAGTTCACTCGGCCACGACGTCGCGGTAACCAACTCCCGCGGCCCGGAGAGCCTGACCGACCTCGCCGGCGAGACCGGCGCGCGGGCGGGCACCCTGGAGGAGGTGGTCCAGGGTGCGGAGGTGGTGGTCGTCGCGATCCCGCTGAAGGCCGTCCCGCAGCTTCCGGCCGCGCTCTTCGACGGCAAGCTGGTCGTCGACGCGAACAACTACTACCCGCAGCGCGACGGCGACGTCGCCGAGCTGCTCGACCGCAGCCTCAGTTCCAGCCGGTGGACCGCCGACCACCTCAAGAGCGCCCGGGTGGTGAAGGCGTTCAACAACATCCAGGCGGCGCACCTGATGGACGAGGGCAAGCCGGCGGGCACCGCTGGTCGCATCGCCCTGCCGGTCGCCGGCGACGACGCGGACGCCAAGCAGGTCGTCATGGGGCTGGTGGACGAGCTGGGCTTCGACCCGGTCGACGCGGGCACCCTGGACGAGAGCTGGCGGCAGCAGCCGGACACTCCGGTCTACGGCACCGACCGCGACGCGGACGGCGTCCGGGAGGGACTGGCCGCGGCACGGCCCTGACGACGCACACGACGAAGAAGGCCCCGCCGAGGCGGGGCCTTCTCGCGTGTCACGTGTCAGGCACCGGGCTCCGGGGCGCAGATGAAGCGCGGCTCGGCGTCGTAGCGCCAGCTGAACTTCTCCCGCTTGACGACCTTGCCGTCCTTCTTGATGACCCGGAACGCGTCCTGGGCGAACCCGACGCCGCCGGCCGCCGAGATACAGTCCGGGCCGGGCTTGAGGTAGACGGTCTTCGGCTGGGTGACGTTCCGGCGCGGGCCGTACTCGGTCTTCACGCTGTCGTAGATCTTGGTGCTCCAGATCGACACGGTGATCGAGCTACCGGTGTACGAGGTGTCGATGAGGACGCCGTGCGGCGTGTCGTTGCGGAACTTGAAGTCGAGCTGCGGCCAGTAGATGGTCGACTCGATCACGGCCGGGTAGCGGCTGAAGTAGAACGAGTGCGGCTTGTGCTCGACGTCCTGCATCCCGGCGTAGTAGGTGGCGTTGAACAGCGTGGTGGTGAACTGCGAGACGCCACCGCCCACGCCCGGCACCAGCTTGCCGTTCACGATCGTCGGCGCGTCCTGGTAGCCCTGGTCGTAGCCGCGCTCACCGGTGTGGGCGTTGAGCGAGAACGTCTCCCCCGGCTTCACGATGGTGCCGTCCACGTCCTTGGCCGCCTGCACGATGTTCTGGCTGCGCGGGGAGGAGAGACCGCCGGTGAACCGGGTGGTGAAGGTGGAGACCCGCTCCTTGATGCCCAGCTCGGCCAGCTTCGCCTCGGTCAGCTCCGGCGTGGCCGGCTTCAGCTCGGCGGTGACCGTGCGGTCGGTCGACTTCGGCAGCACCGCGAGCAGGGCGGGGCCCAGCGCGGCCGCGTCGACCTGGCGGCCCGCGCGGCTGGGCACCACCTTCGGCTTGCCGCCGGCGATGGTCAACCCGGCGTCGCGCGGCTCCACCTCGAGCGTGGCCAGCTTGCCGCCGAGCGCGGCGCGCAGCCGCTTGACGTCGACCCTCGGGGTGACCGTGCCGTCGTCGTCGGTGGAGAAACGCAGCGCCCGCGCGATGGCGGCGGGCGGGATGGTGACCGAGCCACCGTCGGTGGTGAGCGTGACCGGCGCGGCGACGGCCGGCCGGGCCAGCTCGGCGACGAGCCGGTCGAGTTCCTCCCGGGTGGTCGCCGGCCACTTCTCCACCAGCGGCACGGTGACCGGCTGGGCGGCCAGCCACGCCGCGGTGACCGTCCGGGTCGCGCCGGCCGTGTCCACGGTCAACGCCGGCTTCGGGTAGACCGGCTTCGGGGTGGTGCCGGTCCAGATGACGGCCGGCATGGTCATCTCGCGACCCTGGTTGCCCATCGCCTTGCGCAGGGCGGCGCCCAGCCGCTCGGCGTCGACGGTCACCACCGGCTCGACCGTGCGGGAGCCGACCAGCCGGCTCACCGCGTGCGCGTCGGCGGCGGCGGCCGCCGCCACGGTGGCGTCCACGTCGATGGCGAGCCCGACGTCGGCCGGCTTCAGCTCGGCCTTCTTCTCGCCCACCGTCACGGTGAGCGGCGCGTTCAGCGCGTCGGCCCGGCGTTCCAGCTCGGCGCGGAGCGCCCGGGCGGCGTCCGCCCGGCTCCGCCCGCCCAGCTCGGTGCCGAGCACCTCGGTGCCGCGCGGCACGTCACCGGCGTACGCGTAGGCGCCGAGGCCGATGCCGCCGGCGAGCAGCGCGGCGACGAGCCCGCCGGCCAGCAGCAGCCGGGGGCGCCGGGAGCGGGCCGGCTCGCCGCCGGCGGGGGCGGGCGGTGTGGCGACCGGCTCCAGCTCGACTCCGGGCCAGCTCACCGCCGCTACCTTGACGGTGGGCCGGTCGTCGGCAGCCGGCATCTTCTCGCCGCTCATCGTCACTGCAACCTCGATCGGAATACGCGTGCGGGGACTGCTTCCCGCGGGAGACACCTACGGTAACCAACGCTCGGGCCGGTCGGGAGTCTCCGGCCGGGAGGTCGTGTCGGGCGCGCGGAGGTGTCGCACCGATCACCCGTTTCGGGTCCCCGTTCCGGCCCTGGTCGTGACACGGTGGGCGGGTGCGGACGGACGACCGGGTGGTGGCGTACGGCGGTGGGTGGCTGGACCGGGCGGCGGCGCTGCGCGGTGACCCCGGGTGGCTCGCCGAGCGGTTGAGCGACCCGGCGAGCGTGGTGCTGCCGCTGTGGCGGGACCGGTGCCTGGTCGACTCGGCGCGGGCGCCGGTGCGCCGGCCGGCTGTCGACGCGGTCGAGCTGCTCGCCGCCGCCGACGGGACGGTCTTCCTCGGGCTGGACGCGGGGCGGGCGGTGTTCGCCGCCGACCTCTCCGGCCTCGACGGCGACGAGGCGTGCGCGCTGGCCGACGCGGCCGAGGCGGTGGACGTCCGGGCACTGGTGGGCGGGCTGGAGCCGGCCGAGGCGGCCGTCCAGGCGTACGCGAAGGGGTTGCTGCACTGGCACCGCGGCCAGCGGTTCTGCGGTGCCTGCGGCGCGGCAACGGTGGCCGGCCCGGGTGGCCAGACCCGCTCCTGCGCCGGCTCGGGGTGTGGCCGCCTGCTGTTCCCCCGGATCGAGCCGGCGGTCATCATGCTCGTCGAGGCGCCCGGTGAGCCGGGGCGCTGCCTGCTGGCCCGGCACCGCGGCGCGGCGGAGGACTCCTGGTCGACGCTTGCCGGGTTCGTGGAGATCGGCGAGAGCCTGGAGGACGCGGTCCGGCGGGAGGTGTCCGAGGAGGCCGGCGTGGCCGTGGGCGAGGTGACCTACCAGGGCTCGCAGGCGTGGCCGTTCCCGGCCGGGCTGATGGTCGGTTTCCGGGCGACCGCGGTGTCGACCCGGGTGCGGGTCGACGGCGACGAGGTGGTGGAGGCGCGCTGGTTCACCCGGGCGGAGTTGCGCGACCGGGTCGCGGCCGGGCGTCCGCTCGGCCGGATCGACTCGATCGATCGCCACCTGCTGAGGTCGTGGTTGGACGGGCGGGGCTGAGCCGGCTCCGGTCGGCGTCCGGGCCTGACCGGACGGGTGATCGGCGCCTCACCCTCAGCGGCTTGTCAGCTCGCCGTTATCGAACTGTGATGTTTCGTCGTGACGGCTACCACAGGTGAAACCTGTCCGCCATCGTGTCGTAATGGCGGCGGTTTGTCCGGGCCTCCTTGTTGCCGGGACGTTAACCGTTGGTAACCGTAGGCGATCTTGATACCACAACTGTGTTACCCGTCAGTAGCAAGGGACTTGTGAGGTCTGTCGCTTCGCGAGAGCATCCAATCCGCGAACCGCGCGGCCCGTTCGGCACAACGGCCTCCCGCGCCGCCCCGCAGCTTTCCCGTCCCGCGTCGCGTCCCGCGTCCGGAGACGCACCCCCGTCGAGGAGGACCTTGTGAGTGAATCGGAGAACCGCCAGATGAGTGGTGGCACCCGCTGGCGGCGCTTCGCCGCGATGATGGTCCCGGCGACCGTCGTGGCCGGCGGCATCGTGCTCGGCATGGCCAACGGCGCGATCGCGGCGTCGTTCGCGGTGTCGGGCCAGACCTTCAAGGTCGGCGCCTCCAAGCTGGAGGGCAACGGCTTCAAGCAGTACGGCGGCCTGGTCCAGGAGAAGAACGGCACCCAGCACCCGGTCGCCGTCTCCGAGATCGCCGACGCGAAGCTCTACGACCTCTGCCAGTCGGTGAACGCCAGCATCCCCGGCGTGCCGATCGTGCTGACCATCAACGCCGGTGGCGGCGGCAAGCCGGCCACGGCCACTAACCTGCTGATCGACATGGAGTCGCTCGAGGGTGACGCCACCTTCGAGAACATCCAGATCGGCCGCGACGCCAACGACCTGAACAAGACGAAGGGTCAGCCCGGCGCGTTCGGGCAGAGCGCCGACTCGGTGACCATCACGAAGCTGGAGCAGGTGGCCCGCTCCACCAGCGCCGGCGTCTTCACCCTCAACGGCCTGAAGCTGAAGGTCAACGTGGGCAAGGACGCCAAGGAATGCTTCTGATCTGATGGCGAGGCCCGCGGAGGGCGCCCTCCGCGGGCCTCGACCACGTCGCACCCCGTCAGCACCGCCAGGAGGAGTACGTGACAACCGCCGAAACGCAGCAGGCCCGGCCCGGTCGGCTCGGCCAGGCGTGGCGTGGCTTCCGCCGGTGGCGCCGGGCACGGCCGTTCTGGGGCGGTCTCCTCACCGCCCTGGCCGGCCTGGAGATCTTCGCCACCACCCAGATGAGCCTCAACGGCCTCACGTTCCAGATGGGGCCCACCGGCTTCCTGTCCTGGCTCGTCCCGACCATCCTCGTGACCTGCGGCATGCTGCTCTGGTTCAGCCCGGCCCAGCGGATGTTCTACTCGGTGGTCGCGGCGATCACCGCGCTCTACTCGCTGATCGGGGTCAACCTCGGCGGGTTCTTCATCGGCCTGCTGCTCGGCATGATCGGCAGCGCGCTCGGCTTCGCCTGGGTGCCCCGCAAGGACGCCCACGTGACGCCGGCGGAGCCGGCCGACGAGCCGGTGGCGGAGCCGGTCGACGAGCCGGAGCCGGCCCTGGTGGACGAACTGCTGCCCCGGCAGCGGGAGGACGAGACCACGGGCGTCCTCACCGACACGCTGCCGGAGCCCCGTAACCCGCTGCGTGAGGCGTCGCCCGTCGAACCGGCCGGGCCGGACGCGCCGCGCGGCCCGGGGCACCCGCCCCGGGCGTACGCGATCCTGCTGGTCCTGGCGGTCTCCGCGGCCGGACTGCTCGCGGTCCGCGACGAGCGACCCGCGCTCGCCGCGCCGGCGGCCTGCCCGACCACGACGGCGCCCGCGCCGAAGCCGACCGCCTCGAAGACCGCCCCGGCCTCCCCGTCGGCGAGCCCGAGCACCACCCCGCCGGCCGAGCCGGCCCCGGAGTCGGACGGCAACCTGCTGACCGACCTGGTCGACGGCATCACCGGCCTGTTCACCGGCAGGAACGACAAGACCGAGGCGTCGCCGTCCCCGTCACCCTCGACGGCGGCGGCCGCCGCCGCGTCCCCGAGCGGCAGCGCCACGCCGAAGCCCAGCGGCAGCGCCAAGCCGTCCGCCCCGGCGACGTCCGGCGACGACTGCGCCGAGCCGGCCCCGACCAAGCCGAAGCCGGTCGAGGAGGGCAAGCCGCTGCCCAAGCTCGCCGCCGACCCCGACCAGCCGATCGTCGCCGACCCGCCGTCGCGGCTCACCGGCTCCAAGGTGACCATGACCGGGCTGCGCTTCGAGGGGATCGTCGAGCTGCCCACCCACGACGGCAAGCTCAAGTGCCTGAAGTTCACCATGAAGAAGGCCGTCACGGACGACTTCACGCTGCTGGCCAGCGGCCCGGCCGGCAAGAAGCAGCGGTACGTCACGGACCGGCTCACCGTCGAGGGCGACGTCGCCTTCTACGCCACCCGGTTCGTCGGGCACCTGCTCGGCATCAAGATCACGCTGACGCCGGACCTGCCGTTCCCGGACGGCATCCCGATCACCTCGCCGATCCCGATCAGCTTCGACGACCCGGTGATCGAGCTGGCCTACGAGCACTCGAAGTCGCTCACCGCCGAGCCGGTGCTCCGGCTCGACCTGGCCTGACCGGCACGACGAAACGGCCGGGAGTCGGAGGGTGATTCCTCCGGCTCCCGGCCGTCGCCGTCGCCAGAAACTCAGAGGCGGGCCAGCGCCCGGCGCAGCGGGTCCAGCCCCAGCGCGCCCAGGTCGAGCGCCTGGCGGTGGAACTCCTTCAGGTCGAAGTCGGCGCCCTTGCGGGCCTTCGCCTCCTCGCGCGCCTGCAACCAGATCCGCTCGCCCACCTTGTACGAGGGGGCCTGACCCGGCCAGCCGAGATAGCGGTTCAGCTCGAAGCGCAGGTTCTCGTCCGGCACCCGGCAGTGCGCCCGCATGAACTCCCACCCCAGTTCCGGCGTCCAGCGCTCGCCCGGGTGGAAGCCGAACGGGTTGTCCGCCGGGATCTCCAGCTCCAGGTGCATGCCGATGTCGACGATCACCCGGGCGGCACGCAGCGCCTGCCCGTCGAGCATGCCCAGCCGGTCACCCGGGTCCTCCAGGTAGCCCAGCTCGTCCATCAGCCGCTCGGAGTAGAGCGCCCAGCCCTCGCCGTGCCCGGACACCCAGCAGAGCAGCCGCTGCCAGCGGTTGAGCAGGTCGGCCCGGACGGCGGTCTGCGCGACCTGCAGGTGGTGACCCGGCACGCCCTCGTGGTAGACCGTGGTCACCTCGCGCCAGGTGGAGAACTCGGTGATGCCCTGCGGCACCGCCCACCACATCCGCCCTGGACGGGAGAAGTCCTCGCTCGGACCGGTGTAGTAGATCGCCCCGTCGCTCGTCGGCGCGAGGCGGCACTCGATCCGGCGGACCTGCTCCGGGATGTCGAAGTGGGTGCCGTCCAGCTCGCTGATCGCCCGGTCGGCGAGCGCCTGCATCCAGTCGCGGAACGCCTCCTTGCCCCGGACCGTGCGCGCCGGGTCGGCGTCGAGCGCGCGTACCGCGTCGTCGATGGTGGCGCCGGGACCGGCGATCCGGCCGGACACCGTCCGCATGTCGGCCTCCAGCCGGGCCAGCTCCGCGAACCCCCAGGCGTACGTCTCGTCCAGGTCGACCTTCGCGCCGAGGAAGTACTGCGAGGCCAGTTCGTAGCGTTCCCGGCCGGCGGCCTGCTTCTGCCGCCCCACCGGGGCCAGCTCGGTGCGGAGGAACTGCCCGAACTCGGCGGTGGCCGCGGTCGCGGCGGCGGCGCCCTTGCGCAGCTCCGCGCCGAGCGTGCCGTCCGCGTCGAGGCGTTCGACCAGGCCGTGGAAGAAGTTGTCGCCGTCCGGGTCGACCCAGGTGTCGCACTGCTTGGCGACCTCGACGAGCTGCACCTGCGAACTGACCCGGCCGTTGGCGGCCGCCTCGCGCAGGGTGCGCTTGTAGGCGTCAAGCGCCGACGCGAAGCGGTTGAGCCGGGTGGCCACGTTGGCCTTGGCCTCCTCGCCGTCGGTCGGCATCAGGTCGAAGACCATCCGCAGCTCGTGCAGGCCGCTCTCGATCACGCTGACCTCGCTGGTGGTCTCGCCGCTGTCGTAGCGGGCGAGTTCGAGGCCGAGGCGTTCCTGCATCGCCTCCTGGGCGGTCCGCTCCGCCTCGGTCTCCGGCTCGGCCACGTCGAGCTCGGTGAGCGTGCGCCGGACCAGGTCGGCGCGGGCCGCGTAGCCGTCGGGCGAGAGGTCGTCGAGCTGGTCGTCGTAGCCGGCGATGCCGACGTAGGTGGCGCCGGTCGGGCTCAGCGGAGCCCACTGGTCCACGTACCGGTTGGCGAGGTCATCGATTCGTCCCACCGCGCGAGACTACGTGACCGGGGCACCCCGGTGTCGACCATGTTTGCCGTGTTCAGGGCAGCAGATCAGCCGGGTCGAAGTCGATCGGGAAGGGCAGTCCGACCTTGAGCCGTTGACCGCTGACCGCCTGGGCCGTACTGAGGTAGCTGCCGTTGTCGAGCGTGAGGAACTCGACGCCGACGTGCCGGATCTGCCGGGCGATCTGCACCCGCATGAAATACGGCACCCCGGCCTCGGCGCAGAGGCGCGGCTTGTCCACGAAGTCCTGCCGCCGGCTTCCCGGCGACACGAACTCGACCGCCATCGTGCACAGCCGTACCGGGATCCAGCGATCCTCCTGGTCGCTCGCGGGCAGGGTGTGCAGGATCGTGAGGTCGGGCTTGATCCAGCGGTCGGGGGTGAAGGTCAGGTTCACCTGCCCGAAGACGTAGAAGCCGGCCTCCTTCGCCGCCGGCTTGAGCAGGTGGCTCAGCTCACCCTCGGCATAGCTGTTGGTGCCGGTCTCGGCGGGGGTCATGACCAGCCTGCCGTCGATGCACTCGTAGCGCGCATGGGGCAGCTCGCGCAACGGGAGGTAACGGTCGGCGAGCCGGGTGGTCCACATGCCGTCGAAATCGACGAGCGGATCGAAACGCAGGGGCGCGGCCATCGACGTGTCACCTCCTCGACCGGTCAACGTCTCCACTGTAAGTCGGTTGCTGTGGCGGTCGACACCGCGGCCGAATTTCGCGCGACATCGTCGTACCCGGAGAGCAGAGTGTCAGGGGTGAACGTCGACACCGCTCCTGACCGGGCCCCGCTGCGCAGTTGGCTGCCGGGCTTCGTCGCACTGGCCGCGATCTGGGGTTCCAGCTTCCTCTTCATCAAGGTGGGGGTGACCGAGCTGCACCCGGTGCACCTCACCCTCTACCGGGTCGCCACCGGCGCGGCCACGCTGCTCGTGGTGCTGGCCGTGCTGCGCGACCGGCTGCCCCGCGAGCCCCGCGTCTGGGCGCACCTGCTGGTGGTGGCCGCGTTCGGCGTCGCGCTGCCGTTCACGCTGTTCGGCTTCGGCGAGCAGCGGGTCGAGTCGATGCTCGCCGGCATCTGGAACGCCACCACGCCGCTGATCGTGCTGCCGCTGGCGGTGCTGGTGTTCCGCACCGAGCGGCTGACCGCGCGCCGGGCGATCGGGCTGGCCCTGGGCTTCGCCGGGGTGCTCGTGGTGCTCGGCGTCTGGGAGGGCGTCGGCGGGGCCCACTTCACCGGACAGCTCATGTGCTTCGGCGCGGCGGCCTGCTACGGCGTGGCGATTCCCTACCAGAAGAAGTTCATCGCGGGCAGCGCGTACTCCGGGCTGTCGCTCTCGGCGGCGCAGTTGCTCGTGGCGACCGCGCAGCTCGCGCTTGTCGCGCCGCTGATGGCCGGCGCGCCGCCGGCGCCGACCGGCCTCTCGGCGCGGGTGGTGGCCTGCGTGCTCGCGCTCGGCGCGCTCGGCACCGGGCTGGCCTTCGTGATCAACATGCGCAACATCCGGCTGGCCGGCGCGAGCACGGCGTCCACCGTGACCTACCTGATCCCGGTCTTCGCGGTGCTTGTCGGCGCCGTGGTGCTCGGCGAGCGGATGAACTGGCACCAGCCGGTGGGCGCGCTCGTGGTGCTCGTCGGCGTGGCGGTCGCGCAGGGCCTGTTCGGCCGGCGGCGCAGCGCGCCGGCGCCGGCGCCGGCCGCCACCCGCACGGTCGAGCCGGCCGCCCGGGGCTGACCGCTCAGCCCCGGCCCGCCGTCCACTTCACCAGGCGGTCGGCCGTCCAGGTGTTGACCACCCGGTCGGCCGGTACGCCGCAGCGGGCCGCCCGCTCGCAGCCGAACCGCTGCCAGTCGAGCTGACCGGGAGCGTGCGCGTCGGTGTCGATGGCGAACCGGCAGCCGGCCTCCAGGGCGCGGCGGATCAACCGCTTCGGCGGGTCCTGCCGCTCCGGCCGCGAGTTGATCTCGACGGCCACGTCGTGCTCCGCGCAGGCGGCGAAGACCGCGTCCGCGTCGAAGTCGCTCTCCTTGCGGGTGCGCGCCCGGTGCCCCCTGTCGCCCGGCCCGGTCACCCCGGCCGGCCGGGACGACACCATCCGGCCGGTGCAGTGCCCGAGGATGTCCAGGTGCGGGTTGGCGATCGCGGCCAGCATCCGGCGGGTCATCTTCGCCCGGTCGTCGCTCAGGCCGCTGTGCACCGAGCCGACCACCACGTCCAGCCGGGCCAGCAGCTCGTCGTCCTGGTCGAGCGAACCGTCGGCGAGGATGTCCACCTCGATGCCGGTGAGGATGCGGAAGCCCGTCGGCAGCGCCTCGTTGACCGCGGCCACGTGGTCGAGCTGCCGGCGCAGCCGATCCGCGGTGAGGCCACGGGCCACCTTGAGTCGCGGCGAGTGGTCGGTGAGCACCAGGTATTCGTGGCCCAACTCGACCGCGGCCAGCGCCATCTCCTCGATCGGCGAGCCGCCGTCGGACCAGTCCGAGTGGCTGTGGCAGTCGCCGCGCAGCGCGTCCCGCAGCTTCGCCGCCGCCTCGTCCAGGTCGGCGCCCTCGGTCGCGAGCAGCCGGCGCAGGTAGACCGGCTCCTCGCCGGCCAGCGACTCGACCACGCAGCGGGCGGTGACGTCACCGACGCCGGCCAGCTCGGTCAGCTTTCCGGTGCGGGCCCGCTCGGCCACCTCGCCGGCCGGGAGCGCGCCCAGCGCGTTCGCCGCCGACCGGAACGCCCGGACCCGATAGGTGGCCTCGTTCGCCCGTTCCAGCAGGAACGCGATCCGGCGCAGGTCGGCGAGGGGATCCCGGGCAGTCATGTCCTGGAACCTACGCGCTCCGGCGGCCCGTCGGGAGCCGGTGGGCGCGCGCGTCGGGTCAGCCGCCGGCGGCGGAACCGCCCGGCGACTTCGGGCAGCCGTGCCCGCGCTGCCATGCGGTCACCTCGGCGACCGGGGAACGGTTGCCGCCCTTGCGCCAGGAGTTCAGGTAGGGCGCCGGCCAGACCACACCACGGCGGATCCACCAGTCGTCGTGGCCGATGCACTTCGGAGAGAGCCCGAAGTGCAGATGGCACACGTTGTTGGCGTTGCCGGTGCGGCCCACCTTGCCGAGCTGCTGACCGGCGCGGACGCGGACGCCGGCGTCGACGCCGGCCGCGATCGCGCTCAGGTGCGAGCCGTAGTAGCGGACCCCGTCGTCGCCGAGCAGCGAGACCGACAGCCCGCCGTTGTTCGGCCCGAGCGGCCCGCGTTTGTCGAACCGGTCCACCCGGTTCACCTCCAAGACCACCCCGTCGGTGACCGCCACGACCGGCTCGCCGCAGTCGGCGAAGAGGTCCGTGCCCGGGTAGCCGCCGTGCGTCGGGTGGTAGTCGACGTTGCCGGCGCGCACCGGGAAGACCCGCCGCGCCGCCGCGCGCGTCGGCGTCGGGGTCGGCGCGGCGGAGGAGACCACGGACGGGGCCGGGCTCGCCGTGGGCGCCGGCGGCTGCGCCGCGGTCGCCATCGGACTCGGGTCCTGCCACGCGTCGGCCGGCGCGGCGGGACGGCCGCACCCGCCGGCCAGCGCCACCACGAGCAGCAGGACCGGGTACGCCGGACGCGCGCGGCGTCCGGTCGATGGTGAGCGCATCCGGTCATCCTGGCAGACCACTACCGTGGGGGCGAAGACCGAGACCGGTCCGCACCGCTCGGTCACTGTGTGTGATGTCGGTGGGTGGTCCGGGGGGAAGGGAGCAGCGGTGACGAACGGGTGGCACGGCCGACCCGACGGGCCCGGCGCGGGGGCGTTGCCGCCGCCGCGTACCCCGTCGGGGCTCTTCCCGTCCGGCGGGCCGATGCGGCCCAGCTACCGCGAGCCGAACCCGGTCACCGGCGCCGGCGTCGCGATCGGGGCGGTGGTCACGTTCGCGTGGCTGCTGCTGTTCGGGCTGGTCGGCCGGGACGTGCCCGGCTACGCCTGGTGGACGCTGCTCGCCGGCTGGCTCGCCTGGGTGGCCGCCGCCGTGCTCGTCCGACACGGCGACCGGGGGGTGGCGACGGGGGTGGCGATCGTCACCGCCGGCGGCTGGAGCATCGCCGCGGCGATCGTCGTGGTGCGGTGGGCGCAGGCCGGCGACTGGCCGCTCTGGTGACCTTGGGTGCCGGTTTCGCTGCGTAGCGAAGACCATCTTGACGTACGGGCGGTGACGGTTCACGCTCGCCGTATGGCCTGGACCACACCGCCGCGGCTCGACCCCGATCGGAGCCGCCGCCGCCTGCAACTCCTCGCCGAGTTGGCCGGCGCCCGAGCGGTACAGCAGCGCGAACGGCCGCAGCGGGCGCGCAGCGAACGTCTGCGCCAACTGATCGCCACCCGCCGGCGCGTCGCCGGCTGACCGACTTTCTCCAGGAACGGCCGGCCCCTTACGGGGCGTTGACCGGTCGCCTGCCGACCCGACCGGTTAACGTGCATCGCGTGACGTGTCGGCGTGCTGCCGAGGCCAATTTGGGGGGACCGTGTCGTACTTCGCTGCTGCCGTGGCGCGCGTCGACGGCGGCTGGACCGCCGGCGAGGTGAGCCTGCGGGGTGTCACCGACATCGAGGAGGTCGCCGACCGGCTGCGCGACGTCGAGCCGGACGCCGACCTCTCCCTGATGTTCGTCGAGGCCGACGACACCTACCTCGTGGTGCTGCGCCTGGACGAGGGGGAGGACCTGCGGGTCTTCGGCTCCGACTCGGCGTACGCGGAGGAGTCCCGGCTGGGCGCGCTGCTGGTGGGTGACCTGAAGACCTCGGTCACCGGGCTGGAGGACGTCGACGAGCCCCGGCCGTCCGGCGGCGACGACGAGAACGAGCAGCCGGCCGTCGACCCGGAGGCCGACCCGGTGGGTGACGCCGACCTCCTCACCGACCTGGGCATCCCGGCCCAGAAGCTGCTCGCCCTCTGCGCCCACGACGGCAACATGCCGGCCGACGTGACCGCCGAGATCTGCCAGGTGCTCGGCTGCGTGGACGAGGTCGAGGAACTGCGTGAGGTCTGAGCCCGGCGAGTCCGTGGCATCCGGCGTCGCCGAACCGGCCGACGCGACCGACCCGGCGCTGGACACCGCCGGGTCGCCGCACGTCGGTCCCGGCGCCGCCGAAGGGCTGGCCGACCCGGGCGCGCTGGGCCGCCGGCAGCGGCACGAGCTGTGGATGCGCCGTGCGCTTCAGGTCGCGGTGA
The DNA here is from genome assembly GCF_044455315.1 of Micromonospora sp. NPDC051300. NCBI lineage: Bacteria > Bacillati > Actinomycetota > Actinomycetes > Micromonosporales > Micromonosporaceae > Micromonospora > Micromonospora sp. NPDC051300. The sequence goes on from NZ_JBITEP010000031.1 coordinate 13,406, forward strand.
CCGGCCCGGACGGCGGACCGCCCGCCGAGGGCGTCGACGACGTGCCGGTCGGCGCGGTGCTCTACGGCCCCGACGGCGTCGAGCTGGCCGTCGGGCGCAACGAGCGGGAACTGACCGGCGACCCCACCGCGCACGCCGAAGTGCTGGCGCTGCGCCGCGCCGCGCGCCGGCTGGGCCGATGGCGGCTGGACGACTGCACGCTTGTGGTGACGCTGGAGCCGTGCACCATGTGCGCCGGGGCGATCGCGCTGGCCCGGGTGCCGACCGTGGTGTTCGGGGCGTGGGAGCCGAAGACCGGCGCGGTGGGCTCGCTCTGGGACGTGCTGCGCGACCGCCGCCTCCCGCACCGGCCGGAGGTGTACGGCGGCGTCCTGGAAGCGGAGAGCGCGGCGCTGCTGCGCGCGTTCTTCCGGTAAGGAGGGGCCCCTTGTTAACGGATTCGGCAGAGGCGGGGCCCCCTCTTAACAAGCCGCCCGCCCCGGCACCGGGCGGTGGCGGGACGGGCGGACGGGAACGACAGGTCAGGCGACGATCGTGTCGAGGGCGATCTCGACCATCTGGCCGAAGGTCTGCTCACGCTCCTGCGACGTGGTCTTCTCGCCGGTCTTGATGTGGTCGCTGACGGTCAGCACGGTCAGCGCGCGGGCCTTGAACCGGGCCGCGATGGTGTAGAGCGCCGCCGACTCCATCTCCACCGCCAGCACGCCGTAGTCGGCGAGCGTGTCGTACAGGTCCGGCCGGTCGGTGTAGAAGGCGTCCGCGGCCAGGATCGGCCCGACCCGCATGGTGATGCCGCGCCGCTCGGCCACCTCGACCGAGGTACGCAGCAGGCCGAAGTCGGCCACCGGGGCGTAGTCGATCAGCCCGTCGAACCGCATCCGGTTCATGTTCGAGTCGGTGGACGAGCCGATGGCCGCCACCACGTCCCGCAGTTGCAGGTCCTCGGTCAGGGCGCCACACGAGCCGACCCGGATCAGCGTCTTCACGCCGTAGTCGTTGATCAGCTCGTGGGCGTAGATGGAGGCGGACGGCATGCCCATGCCGGAGCCCTGGACGGAGACGTCGACGCCGTTCCACCGCCCGGTGAAGCCCAGCATGCCGCGCACCGTCGTGTAGCAGCGGGCCTCCTCGAGATAGGTCTCCGCGATCCACTTGGCCCGCAGCGGGTCGCCCGGCATCAGGACCCGCTCGGCGATCTCTCCCGGCTCAGCGCCGATGTGCGTACTCATGGCAAAGATCCTGCCAGGCCGGCAGGCGGCATACCGGTTCGGCGTCCGTACCGGTGGTCCTGTACCCTCGTCGGCGGTGGCGTGTCCGAGTGGCCTAAGGAGCACGCCTCGAAAGCGTGTGAGGGTTTACGCCCTCCGCGGGTTCAAATCCCGCCGCCACCGCTCGTGAGATGCGAGAACGCCCGGTGTGATCTGTACGGATCACACCGGGCGTTCTCCGCTTCCGGCCAGGCCGGGATCACTGTGGTTCCCCGCCGGAGCGGGATCGTCCCACGGACTGCCCGAAGAAGTAGCCGAGGATGATGAGGAACGCGTTGCTGAGCACGTCGGCGGGCGTGACCTTCACGAACATGGCGATCACCAGGGTGACGGTGAGGGCCAGCAGGATGATCGCGCCGACGATTGTCGCCACGGACTCCCGTTCCAGGAACGACTGCCAGACCTTTGCGCGTCGTTCGAACTGTTCCAGCTTGATCGCCTCGCTGGCGGCCGCCTCGCGGCTGCTCGCCTCCGTCTCGCGGGCCTGGTTCGCCAGGTTCCTCGCCTGCTCCTGGATGTCGTCGAGCAGCGCCTCGATCCGCTCGCGCACCGGCTGCTGATCCACGCTCTCGACTGCCGTTCGCAGGTTGTCGAGTTGCTCGGCGGGCTTCAGCACCTTGAGGCGCTCGAGAATCTTGGCCTTCCGGTCCAGGAGAAGCGGGAGCGGCCCGATCTCCACCTGTCCCTCCGACGGCGCCGAGACGATGACCTGGCCGCGGGCGCCTACCTTGATCGACGTCTTGCCCACGGCGCTCGGGTTGGCGATGAGCTGGTTGATCTTCTCCAGCGACTCCTCCAACTGCTCGACGGTCTGGTCACGGATGCTCTCCGCGGACAGGCCCAGCGCCGCGAGTTGTGGCTCGAAGATGTGCTTCCGGGCGGATTCGATCTGGGCGAATACCTGCCGGGACGGGTCCGGGACGCCCAACTTCTGCCTCCAGTCGACGGGTTCGGCCGATGGTCGTCGGTGTGGCGGCCGAGCGCAGTCGAGTTCCGGACATGGTGCGGGGCGAACGGTCAGCAGGGGCCGTCGCCCTCGTCGAAGAGGCGGCGGGCCCAGTCCGCGTACCCGGCGATGACCTTGCGGACGGTGACGCCGTCGTGCAGAAAGAGATAGGCGCGGTCGCCGTCGCGGGCGAGCAGCCCGGCGAAGCGGTGGCTGCCGGGCGGCGCCGGCAGCACGGCGGCCCCGGGGTACGCGGCGCGCACCTCGCCGACCGGCGTGCCGGCGCCGATGCCCTCCGGGGTGGTCATCGGGTCGTCGAGCCAGAGCAGGACGAGCCGGTCGTCGACGAAGATCGGGCTGACCGAGCCGTGCCCGGCCAGGGTGGGCCCGCAGGCCGCCTCGTCGGTGCGCAGCAGGCCACGCCGGGTCAGATCCTCCTCGGTGGCGCCGAACTCCGCGTTGCGCAGGCCGTCCAGGCTGACCACCTCTGCGGACCCGACCGGGCGGGCCGCGATGTCGGGCCCTTGTGGACGGACGCCGCTCCCGGCGGCGGAAGCGGCAGCCAGCAGTGCGGCTATAAAGCCGAATTGTCGTAATTTCATGCAATCCCCCAGTCCCCAACGGGACCGGGCCGAAGAGGTTGCTGGTGCGGGCCGGATTGGCGCAGTTCCCACTCGTCGGCCAGCTCGTCCCAGTAGTCGGCGGACAACCCGCGCCGGCCGTGCGCCAGCCAGCCGTCCGTGTCGCGCTCCAGGTGCAGGCCCAGCTCGGCGAACGGGTCGATCCACGCGCCCGGCTCGACGCCCAGCCGGGTCAGCGCCCTGTTGATCGGCCACTCGGCGCGCGGCCGGTCCAGCGCGTCGTCGTAGCGCGGCCCCCAGCTCACGTCGCCGCCCAGCCACACCACCGCCGACTGGTGCCCGAGGCCGCCGGCGAACTCCGCCTCCAGGTAGGCCACCGGCCCGCCCCTCGACCAGCGGGCCAGCAGCTCCGCCAGTGGCGGCGACAGGACCAGTTCGAACGGGCGCTCGGCGCACGGCTCGTCGGAGGCGAAGTCCGGCGGCCGGCCGGTCAGCTCCTGCACGAGCTGCGGGGTGACCGGCAGCAGCGCGAAGTCCTGCCGAAGCGCGGCGAGCACCGCGTGGTCCAGGTCGGCGGTCTGCTCGCGGAGCAGCTCGACGTCGGCGACCACGGCGCTGAGCTGGTAACTCATCCGGTCCTCTCGGCGTCCACAGCCTGTGGATGGAACATGTGTACGACGGCGGATCCCGCTGTCGCCCTGGAACGGTAGCCCGCCCTTGGGGGTGGAAACCCCCGGACCAGGTCGGATGGTTTCCGGCTTACCGCTGCCGAACGCGATGCCTAGCGTCGATCCCGTGATCGAACTACGTGAGTTGACCAAACGCTACGGGAACCGGACCGCCGTGGACAGGCTCACCGTCCGGGTCCGGCCTGGCGTGGTGACCGGCTTCCTCGGCCCGAACGGATCCGGCAAGTCCACCACCATGCGGATGATCCTCGGCCTGGACGCACCGGACCACGGCGAGGCGCTTGTCGGTGGCGTCCCTTACCGGGACCTGACCTGGCCGCTGCGGACCGTCGGCGCGCTGCTCGACACCGGGGCGTTCCACCCCGGCCGCAGCGCCCGCGCGCACCTGTCCGCGCTGGCCCTGAGCAACGACATCCCCGGTGCCCGGGTCGAGCGGGTGCTGCGCGTGGTCGGCCTGGCCGACGCCGCGTCGCGTCGCGCCGGCACCTACTCGCTCGGCATGCGCCAGCGGCTCGGGGTCGCGGTGGCGCTGCTCGGCGACCCGGCCGTCCTCCTGCTCGACGAGCCGGTCAACGGGTTGGACCCGGAGGGCATCCGGTGGATCCGGGACCTGCTGCGCGGGCTCGCCGCCGAGGGCCGGACCGTGTTCGTGTCCAGCCACCTGATCGCCGAGACGGCGCTGACCGCGGACCGGCTGGTGGTGATCGGCCGGGGCCGGCTGCTGGCCGAGACGACCGTCGCCGAACTCGCCGCCGGCGACGACACCCTGGAGGACGCCTTCTTCCGGCTCACCTCGCCGGCCACCGACTACCGCGGAACGGACGTGCGATGAGCGGCTACGGATTCCGGCACGCGGCCCGGATGGAACGGATCAAGCTGACCAGCGTCCGGTCGACGTGGTGGCTGGCCGGCGCGGCGGTGGCGTCGATGGCGGCAACAGGCGTCGGGGTGGGTCTCGGCTATCGCTCGCACACGCCGGTGGCCACCACCGCCCAGATCCTGAACAACAGCCTGAGCGGCGCCATCCTGGCCCAACTCCTGCTCGGCGCGCTCGGCGTCCTCACCGTGACCGGCGAGTACGGCACCGGGATGATCCGTTCGACGTTCGCCGCCGTCCCCCGCCGCCGGACCGTCCTGGCCGCGAAGGTCGCCGTCGGCGGCGGCGCGGCGCTCGTCGTCGGCCTGCTCGCCAGCTTCGCCGGCTACCTGGGCGGGCAGCTCGCGATCCGTGGCACCGCCATCCCGACCGCCTCCCTCGGCGACCCGCGGATCCTGCGGGCGGTGCTGCTGACCGGCTGCTACCTGGCCGCCACCGCGCTGATCGGGGTGGGCGTCGGGACTGTCGTACGGCACTCCGGCGCCGCGATCGGCACGCTGTTCGCGCTGGTGTTCGTCCCGTCGTTCGCGATCGGCCTGTTCGGTGCGGACGGCATCGCGGTCGGCCGCTTCGTCCCGCTGCTGATGCTGCTCAACTCCGTCGCGGTGATCCAGCCGACCCCCGGGCTGTTCGTCGGCTGGATCAGCGTGCTGCTGATGTGCGGGTACGCGGCCCTGACGATCCTCGGCGGCGGCCTCCTGCTCCGTCGGCGCGACGCGTGAGACGCGACAATGGGCCGATGACCGCGCTGCGCGCCCCGTTCACCGCGTCGACGCTGCGCCGGGCGGCGTTCTGCCTGGTCGGCGTGGTGAGCGCGGGAGCGATCCTGGCCGTGCCGGCGCTGGTGCCGGCCCTGGGCGCCGTCATCCTCTGGGCCACCGGAGGCACGTCCCGGCAACCCGCGCCGGCCGTCGCACCGATCTTCCTGGTGCTGTTCCCGCTCACCGTCGCGCTGCTCGTCGTGCTGGCCGCCCCGCTCGGGCGCGCGACCGGCGGCGTGCACCGCCGGCTCGCCGGCCGGCTGCTCGGCGTACAGGTGGACGCCCCGCCACCGCGGCCGTCGAACCGGCTCGGCGCCCTGGTCGCCGACGGTCCGGGCTGGCGCGCGGTCGGATACGGCCTGCTCAAGGTGCCATTGGCCATCCCGCAGGGCTACGGCCTGTTCTGCTACCTGCTCGGCCCGGTCAACCTCAGCTATCCGCTGTGGTGGCCGCTGTTCCGCAACCACCCGCCCGGCACCCGCCTCGGCCCGGTGTGGGCGCTGACGCCGTTCGGTCTCCTCGGCGCGCGGACGTTCGCCGGCACGTTCGTCATCGCCGCCGCCGGGCTGGCCATGCTGCTGGTCGCGCCGTGGCTGATGCGCGCCGGCACGGCACCGGACCTGGCCGCGATGCGGCGGCTGCTCGGACCGCGCCGGCTCGCCCAACGGGTACGCGAACTCCAGGCCAGTCGCGCCCGGGCGATCGACGACGCGGCCACCATGATGCGCCGGCTGGAACGGGACCTGCACGACGGCGCGCAGATCCGGCTGGCCACGCTCGCGATGAACCTCGGCATGGCCACCGAGAAGCTCGGCGCCGACGGCCCGCCGCCCGACCTCGCGCAGGCCCGCGAGCTGGTCGCGCTCGCCCACCGGGGCGCGAAGGACGCGCTCGCCGACCTGCGCGACCTGGTGCGCGGGATCCACCCACCGGTCCTCGACAACGGGCTCGGTGACGCGCTGGCGACGCTCGCCACCGGCAGCGCCGTCGGTGTGACGGTGACCGTCGACCTGCCCGACCGGCCGGCGCCCGCGATCGAGACCATCGCCTACTTCTGCGCCGCCGAACTGCTCACCAACGCGGCCAAGCACAGCCGCGCGACGCGGATCGGGCTCGACGTCGTCGGCTCCGGCGAGCGACTGACGCTCACCGTCACCGACGACGGCGCCGGCGGCGCGGACCCGGACGGCCCCGGCCTGGCCGGCCTGGCCCGACGCGTCGGCGTGGTGGACGGGTGGATGCGCGTGCACAGCCCGGCCGGCGGCCCGACCCGGGTCGAGATCGACCTGCCCACGCACGCGTGAACGGAGGCGACGGTATGCGGGTGGTGATCGCGGAGGACGCCGCGATGATGCGCGAAGGGCTGGTCCGGCTGCTCACCGACCGTGGCTTCGAGGTGTGCGCGGCGGTGGCCGACGCCGACGCGCTGCGGTCCGCGACCGCCGCCCACCTGCCGGACGTGACGGTGGTCGACATCCGGATGCCCCCGACACACACCGACGAGGGGCTGCGCGCCGCGATCGACATCCGGCGCGACCATCCCGGCGTCGGTGTGCTGGTCTTCTCCCAGTACGTGGAGACCCGCTACGCGACCCGGCTGCTCGCCGACCGGCCGACAGGCGTCGGCTACCTGCTCAAGGACCGGGTCGCCGACGTCGCCGACTTCGTGGACGCGCTGACCCGGGTGGCGTCCGGCGGCACCGCGCTGGACCCGGAGGTGGTCGGCCACCTGATGCGCGCCGGGCAGCGCACCACCGGGGTGGCGTCGTTGACGCCGCGGGAGCGCGAGGTGCTGTCGCTGATGGCCGAGGGGCGGTCCAACAGCGGGATCGCGGCGGCGCTGGTCATCACGCCCGGGGTGGTGGAGAAACACGTGGCGAACATCTTCGCCAAGCTGGGCCTGCCGTCGTCGGACACCGACAACCGCCGCGTCCTGGCCGTCCTGCGCCACCTCCGCGGCTGACGTCAGGCGTACGCGGGAAGGGGGCCGGCCCTCGGCGGGCCGGCCCCCTGACGATCAGGTCGTCACCACGCGGACATGTCGGGCAGTTGGTCGATCGAGATGGTCCTCGGGTTGGCCATCGCGGTACGCCACAGCCCGGCCACGTCCTTGCCGCTGCCGTTCCAGTCGCGCGACGCCCAGACCACGAAGTACGGCCAGGCCGGGTCGGAGTTGGGGTTGAGCGGGCTGAACGTCTCCGCCACGCCTGTGGTCTTGGCGCCGCTGACCGCCTTGGTGGTGGCGAAGTCGCTGCTGCTCTGGAAGTAGTCCGAGGTGACCAGGTCGACGTAGCCGTCGCCCGGGTACCAGGACGCGAGCGAGGTGCCCTGGCCGCTGGCCATGCCGTTGAACACCCAGACGATGTTGTGCGCGCCGGCGAGCTGGGCCCGCTGGTAGATCAGCCGCCAGAGCTGCTTGTAGGCGTCCTGGCCCTTCTTCGCCCACCACATGTAGTTGTTGTTCGCCTCGTGCAGCGGGCGGAACAGCACCGGCACGCCGGCGTCGCCCATCTTCTTCAGCTCCCGCACCACCAGGTCGATGTCCTGGTAGAGCTTGGACGACGGGTTGTTCAGGTCGGGTTGGAAGTCGCAGGGCGCGGAGTAGTTGCCCCCGCGCGGGCAGTACCAGTGCCACTGGAACGCGACGATGCCGTTGCGCGCCTTGGCCCAGTCGATGACCTGCTGGGTCTGGATGCTGCCCCGGGTGTACTCCATGAAGTCGAACGCCACGATCGCCGGGTAGCGGCCGGTCAACTGCTGCACCTTGTCCGCGTCCGGCAGGTCGGTCTGGCCGCTGACGTAGGTGTGCGTGCGCAGGTAGCAGATCAGGTTGCGGGCCTTCGAGTTCGCCTGCGGGTCGGCCGGGGCCTGGCCGCAGTCCGGGCCGGGCGGGGTGGGCGGCTTCACCGCGTACACCTCGAACTCGTAGAGCGAGTAGCCCCAGGCGGTGCCGCGCGCGGTGCCGGACATCCGCACGTACCGGCCGCTCGCGCCGGCCGGCGTCACGTCGTCGGTGCCGCCGTCGCCGGTGGTGGTGCTGAACACCGGGGTCCAGGTGGTGCCGTCCGTCGAGGTCTGGATCTGGTACGCCTTGCCGTACGCGGCCTCCCAGCGCAGCCGCACCGTGTTGATCGGGTACGTGGCGCCGAGGTCGACCTGGATCCACTGCGGGTCGGCGTAGAGGCTGGACCAGCGCGTACCGCCGTTGCCGTCGACCGCCTGGGCGGCGGCGTTCGGGCTCTCCGTGGACGACGCGGTGACCGGCCGGTTGAGCGCGAGGTTGCCGCTGGGGGTGGTGGTCGGGTCGGGGCTCGCCGTCGGGCTCGGGCTGGCGGTGGGGCTGGGCGTGGGGCTGCCGGTCGGGCTGGGCGGCGTCGTGTCGCCGCAGCTCGCGCCGTTCAGCGTGAACGCGCTCGGGGCCGCGTTCGACCCGGTGTAGGTGACGTTGAAGCCGAAGCTGACCGTGCCGCCGGCCGGGAGGCCCGCGTTGTAGGAGACGTTCGTGGCGGTGGCGTTCGCGCCGGACTGGGTCCTGGTCGCGTTCCACATGTCGCCGATCACCTGGTTGCCGGGGAAGGCCCAGCCCAGCGTCCAGCCGTTCACGGCGGCGCCGGTGTTGGTGATGGTGACGTTCGTGGTGGCGCCGCCGCTCCATTCGTTGGTGACCTGCCAGGTCACCGAGCATGCCCCGGCGGCGGCCTGGGCGGGTGGCGTGGTGACGAGGGCGGTGGCCAGCGCGGTGACGGCTGCCGCCGCCCCGGCCAGGCACGCCCGCGTGCGGGTGCGCTGGATCATGAGGAACTCCCGTACGGGTGATGGTTGCGGGGAGCCCTCGCCGCCCGGACGGGTCGGGCCGTCGGTTGCCCTTCCGACGGCCGACCCGGCGAAGATATCCATGATGGCCTTCTTAACCGGTTAACTTTGTCAATCCCCGTCGAACACCTGTCGAACGGGAAGGTTTGTGAACCGGTCAAGAGGGGCTACGGGAACGAAGAAGGGCCGGCACGCTAGGTGCCGGCCCTTCTTCGACTGCGGAGGATACGAGATTCGAACTCGTGAGGGTGTAAACCCAACACGCTTTCCAAGCGTGCGCCCTAGGCCTCTAGGCGAATCCTCCGCGAGCCAGGATACAGGTCCCTCGACGGCGGGCCACCCCACCCTCCCGGAAGATCCACTCGGCTTCGGGTAGGCTTGGCGTCACCTCCCGTGCGGCGGTATCTCGTGAACCTCCCCAGGGCCGGAAGGCAGCAAGGATAAGCGAGCTCTGCCGGGTGCACGGGAGGCCTTTCTGTCTCCGGGGCCGGGTAGCGTCGCCGTGGGTCGGGTCACGGGGTGGTGGGTGGTCACCGGTGGCCGACCGGCGCAGAATGGCTCGGTCGAGAGGAGGCGGGACGGGTGGCACTGGCCCTTTACCGCAAGTACCGGCCCCGTACGTTCGCCGAGGTCATCGGCCAGGAGCACGTCACCGAGCCGTTGTCGCAGGCGCTGCGCAGCGGGCGGCTCAACCACGCGTACCTCTTCTCCGGCCCGCGCGGCTGCGGCAAGACCTCAAGCGCCCGGATCCTGGCCCGCTCGCTCAACTGCGAGCAGGGGCCGACGCCCGAGCCGTGCGGGCAGTGCGAGTCCTGCCGCTCGCTGGCCAACGACGGCTCCGGCTCGATCGACGTCATCGAGATCGACGCGGCCAGCCACGGCGGTGTCGACGACGCCCGCGAGCTGCGTGAGAAGGCGTTCTTCGCGCCGGCCCGCAGCCGCTTCAAGATCTATGTCATCGACGAGGCGCACATGGTCTCGTCGGCCGGCTTCAACGCCCTGCTCAAGCTGGTCGAGGAGCCCCCGGAATACGTCAAGTTCATCTTCGCCACCACCGAGCCGGAGAAGGTCCTCGGCACGATCAGGTCGCGGACCCACCATTACCCGTTCCGGCTGATGCCGCCCAAGGTGCTCCGCCCCTACCTGGAGCAGCTCTGCGAGGCCGAGGGCGTCAAGGTCGAGCCGGCGGTCTTCCCGCTTGTGGTGCGCGCCGGTGGCGGCAGCGCGCGGGACAGCCTCTCCGTGCTCGACCAGCTCATCGCCGGCGCCGGCCCGGAGGGGGTCGGCTACGCCCGGGCCGCCGCGCTGCTCGGCGTCACCGACTCCGCGCTGATCGACGAGATGTGCGACGCGCTCGCGGCCGGGGACGGCGCGGCCGCGTACGCGACAGTCGACCGGGTCGCCGAGGCCGGCCACGACCCGCGCCGGTTCGCCTCCGACCTGCTGGAGCGGCTGCGCGACCTGATCGTGCTCCAGCAGGTGCCGGACGCCGCCGCCAAGGGCCTGATCGACGGCCCGGCCGACCAGATCGAGCGGATGGCCGCCCAGGCCCAGCGCCTCGGCCCGGCGACGCTGTCGCGCTGCGCCGACATCGTGCACAACGGCCTGGTGGAGATGCGCGGCACCACCGCGCCCCGCCTGCTGCTGGAGTTGATCTGCGCCCGGATGCTCCTGCCCGACGACTCGTCCGGCGGCCTGCTCCAGCGCCTGGAGCGGATGGAGCGCCGACTCACCCTCGGCGGCGCCGAGCCGCCGCCCGCCGCTCCCGACCAGGGGGTACGCCCAGCGGCTCCCGCCCCGGGCGCGGCTGCCGCCGCGATCGACCCGGAGACCGCCGGCACGCCGGCGGCTGCCGGCGCCCCGACCGGTGCCGCCGCCGCCCGGGCCGCCGCGGCGGCGGCGACCGGGTCCCGTGGTGCCCCCGGGTCCGGTCCCCGGCCCGGCCCGGTGGCTGCCGACCGGCCCGGTCCCGCTGCCTCACCGACCTCCGACGCGGACACCGGCCCGGCCGGCGCCGACACCAGCCCGGCCCCTGTTCCGGGCGCTCCCGTCGAAGGTGCCGGCTCGGTTGCCGGTGCTTCCGCCGGCGGTGTCGGTCCCGCGTCGGACGCCTCCGGTGTGGTCCCGGCCGGCCCGGCCGACGGTCCGGCGCCATCACCCCCGGTCCGCCGCCCCGCACCGGTGGTGATGCCCGACCCGGCCACGCCCGAGCCGCCCCGCCCGGGCGCGGCGAACCCGGGCGCGCTGGACGCGGTCGCGGTGCGCCGGGTCTGGCCGGAGGTGGTGGGCAAGGTCAACCGGAGTAACAAGCGGATCGCCGCGCTGATGCGCGACGCCGTGGTCCGCGACCTGGACGGTGACACGCTGGTGCTGACCGTGAAGTCGACGGTGCTGGCGAAGATGATGGCGGACCACGCCGCAGTGCTGACCGACGCGCTCTACGAGGAGTTGGGCGGTCGCTGGCAGATCCGCTGCGAGGTGGCCGGCGAGCGGGGCGGCGCGTCGCTCGGCGGCCCGCCGCGTGCCGCGACCCGGCCGGCCGCCCCGCCGGCGGACCCGCCCACCCGTCCGGACCGGACCGGCCCGACCGACCCGGCCCGCGCCGCACGCGGCGATCAGGGTGGGTCACGTGGCCAGGGTGGCCCGGGTCGGCCAGCGTCCGGACCCGATGCGTCGGGGACGGGTGCGGCGCCCTACGCCGACGAGGCCGAGGACTGGCCCGAGCCGGCCCGCCCGGGGGGCGCGACGGCGGACCAGCGGCCGGAGTCGGCTCGACCTGGTGGCGCGGTGAACGCGGACGAGTGGCCGGAGGCGGCCCGCCCGGGTGGTGCGTCCGGGAACGGCGCATCCGCAGCCGTCGCCCCGGTGAACGGCACGTCTGACGGCTCGTCGGTGAACGGCTCGTCCGCGGGCGGCTCGTCGGCGGCGGCAGGCGCCGGGCCGCGGGCGACCACGGCCCAGCCGGGCGCGTCACCGACGCCCGCACCCACCGGTCCGCCGGTGAGCAGTGCCATCGCGGCGGCACGGGCGGCCGCGGCGGGACGGGGTCCGCGTACCGGGGCGGGGGTTCGCAAGACGGCGGACGCCGACTGGGCCGGCGAGCCGCCGTACGATCCGGATTTCGACGGCCCGGTGCGCGGCGGCGCGGGACGCCCCGGCGCTGCCCCGGCGGCGAACTTCGAGGGCTTCGACCCGGGTGACGAGCCGCTGGACGAGGTCATCGACGAGCGGACCGCGCGCGAGTCCAGTCAGGAGCAGGCGGTACGGCTGCTCCGCGAGACGTTCGGCGCGGAGCAGATCGGCGAGGTGGACGCGCGGTAGTCACTTTCCGCACCGCACCCTGTTCAAAAGACGTTCTCCCTGCTCAGAGCCTTGACGCTGGGACGATTGCTCGGCGACCATCGATGTCGGTTTGATGCCGTTCGGAGGTTTCGGTGAGCAAAGTGGGAATTGTTCCTGCGGTGGTGGTTCTCGGGACCGCCCTGTCCCTGACCGCGGTGCCGGCGCCGGCGGGCGCCGCCCCGGCGCGCCAACCCGATCCGGCGACGACCCGGATCAGCGTCTCCAGCGACCGGGCCCAGGCGAACGAGCGCAGCTCCAGCAGCAGCTCGTCGCGCACCGGCCGCTGGGTCTCCTTCGCCTCCCGCGCGTCGAACCTGGTGCCGGGGGACACCAACGGCGTGGTCGACGTCTTCGTCCGGGACCGGGTCGCGGCCACGATCGTCCGGGTGAGCGTGCCCGCCGGCGGTGGGCAGGGCAACGGCGACAGCACCGTGCCGAGCATCAGCCAGGACGGCAGGTACGTCGCCTTCAGCTCGTTCGCCAGCAACCTGGTGCCCGGGGACACCAACGGGTTCCCCGACCTGTTCGTCCGGGACCTGCTGCGCGGCACCACCAGCCGGGTCAGCGTCCCCGCCACGGGCGGCCAGGACAACGGTCCGAGCGGCTTCTCGTCGTCGACGATCAGCGGCGACGGTCGGTGGGTGATCTTCGAGTCGACGGCGTCCAACCTGGTGCCCGGCGACACCAACGACGCGCCGGACGTCTTCCTGCGCGACCTGAGGCGCGCGGTCACCTCCCGGGTCAGCGTCTCCTCCACCGGAGCGCAGGGCTACGGCGTCAGCAGTGATCCGGCGATCAGCGCCGACGGCCGGTACGCCGCGTTCAGTTCCTGGTCGTCGAACCTGGTGCCGGGCGACACCAACGGCGTCGACGACGTCTTCGTCCGGGACCTGGCCGCCGGCGTGACCCGCCGGGTGAGCGTTGCCGCCGGTGGCGTCCAGGCCAACCGCGGCAGCAGCCAGCCCGCGATCAGCGGCGACGGGAGGCGGGTCGCGTTCGTCTCGGGGTCCACCAACCTGGTGCCGGGGGACACCAACGGGACCGAGGACGTCTTCCTGACCCGGTGGTCGACCGGGACGACCACCCGGCTGAGCGTCTCGGCCGAGGGTGCCCAGGCCGACAGCTTCAGCAACGACCCCTCGATCGACCACCGAGGGCGGTACGTGTCGTTCACCTCGTACGCGTCGAACCTGGTGCCCGGCGACACCAACGACATGCTCGACGTCTTCGTCGCCGACGCCGGCTGAGCCGGGGTCGCCCGTCGTCCTGGTGGTCGCGGCGCGCACCGGCGGGTGGGCTGCCGTGCGGGACCGGCTGCTCACAGCGGATAGGCTGAGCGGCGGCCGAGCAGACGAGTGCGATAAGGAGCGGCCCGTGCGCCCAGGTGGACAGCCCAACATGCAGCAGATGCTGAAGCAGGCGCAGAAGATGCAGCAGCAGATCGCCAACGCCCAGGCCGAGCTGGCCGAGGCGGAGCTGACCGGGACCGCGGGCGGTGGCCTGGTGACGGCCACCGTCGCCGGCACCGGTGAGCTGAAGGCGATCAAGATCGACCCGAAGGCGGTCGACCCGGAGGACGTGGAGACCCTGGAGGACCTGGTCGTCGCGGCCGTGCACAACGCCGCCGAGGCGGCCCGGGAGTTGACCGAGAAGAAGATGGGCCCGGTCGCGGGCGGGATGGGCGGCCTCGGCCTGCCCGGTTTCTGAGCCGGCAGATGTACGAGGGTGCCATCCAGGACCTGATCGACGAGCTGGGTCGGCTGCCGGGCGTGGGCCCGAAGAGCGCCCAGCGGATCGCGTTCCACGTCCTGTCGGCGGATCCCGCCGACGTCAACCGGCTGGCCGGCGCGCTGCGCAAGGTCAAGGACCTGGTCCGGTTCTGCACGACCTGCTACAACGTGGCCGAGTCCGAGCACTGCCGGATCTGCCGCGACCCGCGGCGTACCGACGAGGTGCTCTGCGTGGTCGAGGAGCCGAAGGACGTGGTGGCGATCGAGCGGACCGGCGAGTTCCGTGGGCGCTACCACGTGCTCGGCGGCGCGATCAATCCGCTGGAGGGCATCGGCCCGGACAACCTGCGGATCCGTGAGCTGATGACCCGGTTGAGCGGTGGCGAGGTTCGCGAGCTGATCCTCGCCACCGATCCGAACACCGAGGGCGAGGCGACCGCGACCTATCTGGCGCTGATGGTCAAGCCGATGGGGATCGCGGTGACCCGGCTGGCCAGTGGCCTGCCGGTCGGCGGCGACCTGGAGTACGCCGACGAGATCACGCTGGGCCGCGCCTTCGAGGGGCGTCGGGCGGTCTGAGATCCCCGGTCCGGTGGTGGGCGGCGTACCCACCACCGGACCGTTGTGCGAGCCGGCCTCGGAAGGTGTCGGCTTGATAGCGATTGCCCTTCGCCCGTTCCTCTTCTGTGTGACATGCCATAACCTCCCGCTCACGGACTGAGTCACAGCTCGGCGTGGACACATGTGCATGACAGAGGTGAGAGATGCAGGCGAGCAGGCTGAAAACGGCCATGGCCCTCGCGGCCGCGGCCGCCCTGGCGGTCGGTGCGTCCGGTTGCGCGAAGAGCGACCGCGAAGAGGGCGGCGGTGACGCCAAGACCGGCGGCACCTTCGTCTTCGCCGGAGCCGGGGACCCGAAGAACTTCGACCCGATCTTCAACGACGACGGTGAGTCGTTCCGGCCGATTCGCCAGATGTACGACACCCTCGTGCAGAACAAGCCCGGCACCGCCGAGCTGCAGGGTGCCCTGGCGGAGAGCTGGGAGCACGACCCGGACGGCAAGGTCTGGACCTTCAAGCTCCGCAAGGGCGTGAAGTTCCACGACGGCACCGACTTCAACGCCGCCGCGGTCTGCTTCAACTTCGACCGCTGGTTCAACATGAAGGGCGCCGCCGCCCAGTCGCAGATGATCTACTACTCGGACACGTTCGGCGGCTTCGCCAAGAACGAGGCCGAGGGCGTCGGCCAGCCGGTCTACAACAAGTGCGAGGCGAAGGACGACGGCACCGCCGTCGTCACGATGAACCAGTACAAGGGCGCCTTCCCGGGTGCCTTCGCGCTGACCGCGCTGTCGATCGCCAGCCCCGAGGCGCTGAAGAAGTACGACGCCGACTCGGTGAAGCAGAACGGCGACTCGTTCGAGTACAGCGCGTTCGCCAACGAGCACCCGGTGGGCACCGGCCCGTTCAAGTTCGCGGGTTGGGACAAGGCCAAGGGTGAGATCACCCTGGACCGGAACCCCGACTACTGGGGCGAGAAGGCCAAGGTCGACAAGCTGATCATCAAGATCATCAAGGACGAGAACACCCGCAAGCAGGAACTGAAGGCGGGCACCGTCCAGGGCATCGACTTCCCGGCCCCGGCCGACCGGAAGGCGCTCGCCGGCGAGGGCTTCCAGGTCCTCGACCGCCCGGCGTTCAACATCCTCTACCTGGGCATCAACCAGAAGAACCCGAAGCTGAAGGACCTGAAGGTCCGGCAGGCGATCGCGTACGCGCTCAACCGCCAGCAGCTCGTCCAGACCAAGGGCCCGGGTGGCACCAAGGTCGCCGACCAGTTCATGCCGGACACCGTGCTCGGCTACGCGCCGGACGTGCAGAAGTACGACTACAACCCGGAGAAGGCCAAGCAGCTGCTCAAGGAGGCGGGCGCGGAGAAGTTGACCCTCAACTTCTTCTACCCCACCGACGTGTCCCGGCCGTACATGCCGAACCCGCAGGAGATCTTCACCGTCCTCGCCAACGACCTGAAGGCCGTCGGCATCACGGTCAACGGTGTGGCCCGCCCGTGGAACGGTGGCTACAAGGACGACGTGCAGCAGTTCGGCAAGCACGACCTGCACCTGCTCGGCTGGACCGGTGACTACAACGACCCGGGCAACTTCGTCGGCACGTTCTTCGGCCGCGGGAAGGTCGAGTTCGGCGACCAGGGCATGACCGAGATGTTCGACGCCATCGCCAAGGCCGACGGCACGGTCGACGAGGCCGGCAAGAAGGCCGCCTGGGAGCAGGTCAATCGCGACATCGCCGCCAAGTGGCTGCCGGCCGTGCCGGTCTGGCACGCCCCGCCGGCCATCGTGGTCACCAAGGACGTCAAGGGTCTCGTCGCCAGCCCGCTGACCGACGAGCGGTTCAACACCGTCAGCGTCGGCTGAGGCGGCTCCACCGCTGACGCCACACGCGGAATCGGCCCGGGCCGGGCACTCGCTCCCGGCCCGGGCCGACCCGCTGTTCAACCGAGAATCTGGTGTGTGAGAGATGTTGCGAGTCATAGTTCGCCGCCTGCTGCAGCTGGTGGTGACCCTGATAGGGCTGTCCGCGCTGGTCTTCGTCTGGCTGCGCAACCTGCCCGGCGGCCCGATCGAGGCGCTGCTCGGCGAGCGGGCCACGCCGGAGCGGCGGGCGTTGCTGGTCAAGGCGCTCGGCTACGACCAACCGATCCTGGTGCAGTACGCGAAGTTCATGCAGCGGCTGCTGACCGGCGACTTCGGCAACTCGATCCGGAGCGGTGACCCGGTCACCGAGGTGATCGGTCGAGCCTTTCCGGCCACCGTGGAGCTGGGCGCCGCCGCCATGATCATTGCGATCGGGCTCGGTGTGCCGCTCGGCTACCTGGCCGCCCGACACCGGGGCCGGCTGCTCGACAACCTGAGCATCGGCGGCACGCTGCTCGGCATCTCGATCCCGATCTTCTTCCTGGGCTACCTGCTCAAGGACGTGTTCACCCAGAACATGCACCTGTTCCCGCCGTCCGGCCGGATCAGCACCGGGCTGGACAACACCGACGTCACCGGCTTCTTCGTGCTGGACGGGCTGCTCACCCGGGAGTTCGACGCCACCGGCGACGCGCTCTGGCACCTGATCCTGCCGGCGGTCACGCTGGCCACCATCCCGCTGGCGGTCGTCGTCCGGATCACCCGGGCCAGCGTGCTCGACGTGCTCAACGAGGACTACGTCCGCACCGCCGAGGCGAAGGGCCTGCGGCACAAGACGATCCGGGGCCGGCACATCCTGCGCAACGCGCTGCTGCCGGTGGTCACCACCATCGGCCTGCAGACCGGCGCGCTGCTCTCCGGCGCGGTGCTCACCGAGCGGGTCTACAACTGGGGCGGCCTCGGCACGCTGATCTACGACTCGATCAGCGGCGGACGGGACTACCCGGTGCTCCAGGCGTTGATCCTGCTGGCCGCGCTGGTCTTCGTGCTGGTCAACCTCCTGGTCGACCTCTCCTACGCCTTCATCGACCCGAGGGTGCGTGTGCGATGAGCGATCCCATCACCCGGCCCACCGTGGGCACGCCGCGCGAGAGCGTGGACCCGTCGGCCGTCACCGAGAAGCGCGAGGGCAGCCTGCCCCGCGGTCTGGACCGGCTCGGCGAGCGCAAGCGCGCCCGGTTGGAGCAGTTGGCCCAGGCCACCGCCGACAAGGGCGGCGTCAGCCTGGTCCGGGACGCGTTCCGCCGGCTGCGGCGCAACCCGACCGCGATGGTAGGCGCGGCGATCGTGGCGCTGTTCGTGCTGGTCGCGATCTTCGCGCCGCTGCTCGCGCCGCACGACCCCGCGCAGCGCTTCGACGAGCTGACGAAGAACCTGACTGTCGACAACATCCCGGGCGCGAGCAGCGGATTCCCGCTCGGCTCCGACCCGCTCGGCCGCGACTTCCTGTCCCGGATGATCCACGGCAGCCGGCAGACCCTGTTCGTCGGCGTGCTCGCCACGCTGATCGGGCTGGCGCTGGGCGTGCTGGTGGGCGCGCTCGCCGGCGCGTTCGGCGGCTGGGTCGACAACATCCTGATGCGCTTCACCGACGTGATGCTGGCCCTGCCGGCGCTGCTGCTGGCGATCAGCCTGGTCGCCCTGGCCAGCCGGTCCAGCCAGTGGACGGTCATCCTCGCGGTGGCCATCGTGAACGTACCGATCTTCGCCCGGCTGCTGCGCGGCTCGATGCTCGCCCAGCGGGAGAGCGACCACGTGCTGGCCGCCCGGGCGCTCGGCGTCAAGCGGGGGGCGATCGTGCTGCGGCACATGCTGCCCAATGCGATGACCGCGGTGATCGTGCAGGCGACGCTGACGCTCTCCACCGCCATCCTGGAGGCCGCGTCGCTGTCCTTCCTCGGTCTCGGCGACCCGGACATCAACCGCGCCGAGTGGGGCCTGATGCTCGGCGTGGACGGTCAGCGTTACTTCGAGGTCCGGCCGGAACTGGCCTACTTCCCGGCCGCCGCGATCATCGTGGTCGCGCTCGGCTTCACCCTGCTCGGCGAGGGCATGCGCGAGGCCATCGACCCGAAGAGCCGGCGGTGACCCCGGTGCGGACCAACGACCAGCACGATGAGGACGTGACCCGATGAGCCTGCTCGACGTACGCGACCTGAGCGTCGTGTTCCAGCGCAAGGGTGAGCGACCGTTCACCGCGGTCGACGAGGTCAGCTTCAGTGTGGAGCCGGGGCAGACGGTCGGCCTGGTCGGCGAGTCCGGCTGCGGCAAGAGCGTCACCAGCCTGGCGATCATGGGTCTGCTGCCGCGGCGCGGCAACAGGGTCACCGGCGAGGTCAACTTCGACGGCGCCGACCTGCTGAAGCTGCGCCCGGAGGACCTGCGGGACCGGCGCGGCCGGGACATCGGCATGATCTTCCAGGACCCGCTCTCCTCGCTGAACCCGGTCATCCCGATCGGCACCCAGGTGGCCGAGGTGCTCGAACGGCACCGGGGCATGGACCACAAGGCGGCGCTGAAGGAGGCCCGGGAACTGCTCGACGCGGTCGGCATCCCGGACCCGATGCGGCGGCTGAAGGAGTATCCGCACCAGATCTCCGGCGGGATGCGGCAGCGCGCCCTGATCGCCATCGCGCTGGCCTGCAAGCCGCGGCTGCTGATCGCCGACGAGCCGACCACCGCCCTGGACGTGACCATCCAGGCGCAGATCCTCACGCTGCTCAAGCAGCTCGTCGACGAGACCGGCACCGCGCTCATCATGATCACGCACGACCTGGGCGTGGTGGCCGGGCTCTGCGACACGGTGAACGTGCTCTACGGCGGCAAGATCGTGGAGCGGGCGGAGCGGCACGAGCTGTTCGCCCGGCCGGAGCACCCGTACACGCACGGGTTGCTCAACTCCGTGCCGCGGCTCGACTCGCCGCGCGGCGAGCGGCTGCACGCCATCCGTGGCTCGGTGGCCGACAACATCCCGTGGGCCGAGGGCTGCGCGTTCGCGCCCCGGTGCGACAACGTGGTGGACGCCTGCCTCGACGGGACGCCCCCGCTGGAGCCCACCGCGAACGGCGGCGACCTGCGCTGCAACAACCCCGTTTCCGAGGAGGTGGCGGTCCCGTGACCGAGTCGACCGAGCGGACCGGACCGCTCATCGAACTGCGTGACGTCAAGGTCCACTTCCCGATCAAGAGCGGCGTGCTCGTCGACCGGACGATCGGGCACGTCTACGCCGTCGACGGCGTCTCGCTCTCCATCAACCGGGGCGAGACGTACGGGCTGGTGGGCGAGTCGGGCTGCGGCAAGTCCACGCTGGGCCGCGGCCTGCTGCGGCTGGTCGAGCCGACCGACGGCGAGATCGTCTTCGACGGCACCGACCTGCGCTCGCTCAAGGGCGAGCCGATGCGCCGGATCCGTCGCCGGATCCAGATGATCTTCCAGGACCCGCTGTCCAGCCTCGACCCGCGGCAGTCGGTGGAGTCGCTGCTTGTCGAAGGGCTCAAGGCGCACGGCCTGGCGAAGGACAAGGCGGCCGTCGCCAAGCGGCTCCGCGAGGCGCTCGCCGCGGTCGGCCTGCCCGCGTCGGCGCTGAGCAAGTATCCGCACGAGTTCTCCGGCGGCCAGCGCCAGCGCATCGGCATCGCCCGCGCGCTGGTGCTCGATCCGGACCTGATCGTCGCCGACGAGCCGGTCTCCGCGCTCGACGTGTCGATCCAGGCCCAGGTGCTCAACCTGCTCGACGAGTTGCAGGAGGAGCGCGGCCTCACGTACCTGATCATCGCGCACGACCTGGCGGTGGTCCGGCACATCGCCGACACGGTCGGGGTGATGTACCTCGGCGGCCTGGTCGAGGAGGCGTCCAGCGACGACCTCTACCGGGAGCCGATGCACCCGTACACCAGGGCGCTCATGTCGGCGGTGCCGGTGCCCGACCCCCAGGTCGAGGACCGGCGGGAGCGGATCCTGCTCGCTGGAGACCTGCCGTCACCGGCGAACCCGCCGGCCGGCTGCCGGTTCCACACCCGCTGCCCGTGGGCCCAGCCCACCCGCTGCGCCGACGAGCGGCCCGCGCTGCGCGAGGTGCTCGACGGGCACCGGGTCGCCTGCCACTACGCCGAGGACATCGCGGCCGGGAAGATCCGGCCGCACGAGGTGGAACCGGAACTGGTCCGGCCGGACGACGGCGCGGCGCCGGGCGAGACCGGGGAACTCATCCCCACCCCGTGACACGAGGACGCGTCGGCCCCGCCCGGGGCCGACGCGTCGCCTCGACTCAGCCCTCGGGGCGGTTGAGCAGCCCCACCGCGATCGTGTGCACCGCGTCCAACGCGGCCGGGTCGGCCAGCGGCGCGCTGCCACCGGTCACCGCGTACCACTCGTCGGCGTCCTTGTACTGCACCCGCAGCCGCACCGTGCCGTCGGCGTGCTCGGTGCGCAACGTCAGCTCACCGGTCACCACGCCGGCCTCGTCGGTCATCACCCCGCCCGGACCGGCCGTGATGTCGGCCGTCCGGGTCGCCGGTCCGGCCGGCGCGCCACCGGTCGGCGCGCCCGGCGCCGCGTCGGCGGACATGCCCGCGCCGGAGACGTCGGCGGGCGCCGCCGGTCGACCGTCCGCGGTCATCCCGGCCGAAGCCGGACCGCCGGTCGGCGCCGACCCGGTGCCGGCCGCCGCGGCGTCGTCGCCGGTGGCGTCCGGCGTCTTCTCCGGAGCCGGCGCGCCACCCGCCCCGGTCACGGCTTGCTCGCCCATGTGCAGCCCTCCAGCATGTCGGTGAGGGCGGCCTTCTCGGCAGTGGTGACCGTCAGCCGCCAGTAGTGCTTGACCGTCACCCAGTCGGCGGCGTACTGGCACCAGTACGACCGGTTCGCCGGCTTCCACTGCGACGGATCCTGGTCACCCTTTGCCCGGTTGGAGCGCGCGGAAACCGCGATGAGCTGCGGTCGGGTCAGGTCGTTGGCGAAGTCACCCCGCTTCGAGTCGTCCCACTCGTCCGCGCCGGAGCGCCAGGCGTTGGCCAGCGGCACGGTGTGGTCGATGTCGACGTCCGCCGGGTCGGTCAGCTCGACCCCGTCGTAGACGCTCTCCCACCGCCCACCGACCACGTTGCAGCCGGAGAGCTTGATCCCCTCACCGTCCTTCTGGAGGACGCTGTCCCGCACGTCGCAGTTCTTGCCGGTGTCCCGCCAGTGCGGGAACCGCGTGCGGCTGTAACCCTTCATCGACCCGGCAGTGGCCACGGTGAGCTGGCCGAGCTGCTGATTCACGTTTCCCGAGGCGCTCGGCGCCGTGTCCGGCTCGGTGACGGCGGGGTCACAACCGGCCGCGCCGAGGGCCAGCACCGTGGTGAGCGCGGCGGTCAGCCCGGCTCGGACTCCTGAACTCGTACGCACAGACGACACCTCTCCAGCTTGCGGGCTCCGGGCGAGTCCGCACAGTACCCGGAGCCGGTTTCTCTGATTCGTGGCGTCGGTGGTGGATCGAGGGCAGAGTGGATGGACGTGACGTCACCCGCTTCCGCGCCCCGCCTGCGTACCGGAACCGCCGCCGGACGCGGCACGCTGCTCGCCGCGGTCCTCGCCTCCGGCATCGTGTTCCTGGACAGCACCGTGGTCAACGTCGCGCTGCCCCGACTCGGCGCGGAACTGGACGCCACGGTGGCAGGTCTCCAGTGGACCGTGAACGGCTACCTGCTGATGCTCGCCGCGTTCGTGCTGCTCGGCGGCGCGCTCGGCGACCGGTTCGGCCGGCGGCGGATCTTCCTGCTCGGGGTGGTCTGGTTCGCGGCGGCGTCGGTCCTCTGCGGGCTGGCCCAGGGCACCGGCTGGCTCATCGCCGCCCGGTTCCTCCAGGGCGCGGGCGGGGCGCTGCTCACCCCCGGCTCGCTCTCCGTGCTCCAGGCCAGCTTCCACCCGGACGACCGGGGCCGGGCGATCGGCACCTGGTCCGGCCTGTCCGGTGTGTCCACCGCGCTCGGGCCGCTCGTCGGCGGCTGGCTGATCGACGCGCTCTCCTGGCGGTGGATCTTCTTCGTCAACGTGCCGCTGGCCGTCGGCGTGGTGCTCGCCGCGATGCGCTGGGTGCCGGAGAGCCGGGACGAGACGGTCTCGCGTACCGGTGGGGAGCACCACGGGTTCGACGTGGCCGGCGCGTTGCTCGGCGCGCTGGCGCTCGGCGGCGTCACGTACGCGCTCATCGACGCCCCGGCGCACGGCGCCTCCCCGGCGGTGCTCGCCGCGGCGGTGGCCGGTCTGGCCGCCGTGGTGGTCTTCGTGCTGGTCGAGCGGCGGCGCGGAGACACCGCGATGCTGCCCACCGGACTGTTCTCCAGCCGGCTGTTCTCGGTGCTCAACATCTTCACCGTGGTGGTGTACGCGGCACTCGGCGGGTTCACCTTCTTCCTCGCCGTCTACCTGCAGAACGTGGTCGGCTGGTCGGCGCTGCTCACCGGCCTGGCCACGGTGCCGATGACGGTGCTGCTGCTGGTCGGCTCGCCCCGGGCCGGCGCGCTGTCCGCCCGGATCGGCCCCCGGCTGCCGCTCGCCGTCGGCCCGGTGATCGCCGCGGCCGGCCTGCTGCTGTTGCGCCGGGTCGGGCCGGGCGCCTCGTACTGGGTGGACGTGCTGCCCGGCGTGGTGCTGTTCGGCGCCGGGCTCACGCTCGTGGTGGCGCCGCTGACCACGTCCGTGCTCGGCGCCGTGTCGGACCGCTTCGCCGGGGTGGCGAGCGGCTTCAACAACGCCGCGTCCCGGGCCGGCGGCCTGCTCGCGGTGGCCGCGCTGCCGCTGCTGGTCGGGCTCTCCGGCACCGGGTACGAGCAGAAGGGCGCGCTGGCCGACGCCTACCGGGGGGCGTTGGCGTGGTGCGCCGGGCTGCTGCTGGCCGGCGCCGTGCTGGCCGCGGTGCTCATCCACCGCCCGCGGGAGAAAGGCGGGGCCCCCTCTTAACGCCTCCGGTAGAGGAGGGGCCCCTTGTTAACACGCCCGCCGCGCCGCGCCCCGCCGCGTGCGGCGCGCGGGTGCGAGTGGGAGATGTTAAGCGGGGCCCCCTCTTATGCGTGAAGCGTTAAGAGGGGGCCCCGCCTTGCACCTCAGCGGGTGCGGTTGACGGCGCTGGTGACCGCCTTGATGGAGGCGGTCACGATGTTGGCGTCCACCCCGACGCCCCACACCGTCCGGCCGTCCACCTCGCACTCCACGTACGCGGCCGCCTGCGCGTCACCGCCGGAGGAGAGCGCGTGCTCGTGGTAGTCGAGCACCCGTACCGCCACGCCCAGCGACTGCAACGCGTTGACGTACGCGTCGATCGGGCCGTTGCCGATCGCGGCCAGCGCCCGCGTCTCGCCGTCGAAGCCGACCCGGGCGTCGATCTCGACCTTCCCGTCGACGGTGCCGATGGTGTAGCCGGCCAGCGTGACCGTCGGGTCGACCTGGTGGTCGACCAGGTAGTTGCGGGCGAAGATCTCCCACATGGTGCCCGGCTCGACCTCGCCGCCGTCGTGGTCGGTGACGGCCTGCACCACGCCGGAGAACTCGATCTGGAGGCGGCGCGGCAGGTCGAGCTGGTGCTCCGACTTCATGATGTACGCGACGCCGCCCTTGCCGGACTGCGAGTTGACCCGGATGACCGCCTCGTAGGTGCGGCCCAGGTCCTTCGGGTCGATCGGCAGGTAGGGCACGGCCCAGGTGAACTCGTCGACAGGCACCCCGGCCGCCGCCGCGTCGGCGTGCAGCGCGGCGAAGCCCTTGTTGATGGCGTCCTGGTGGGAGCCGGAGAACGCGGTGTAGACGAGGTCGCCCGCGTACGGGTGGCGCTCGTGCACCGGGAGCTGGTTGCAGTATTCGACGGCGCGCCGGATCTCGTCGATGTTCGAGAAGTCGATCATCGGGTCGATGCCCTGCGAGAAGAGGTTCAGGCCCAGCGTCACCAGGTCGACGTTGCCGGTGCGCTCGCCGTTGCCGAACAGGCAGCCCTCGATCCGGTCGGCGCCGGCCAGCAGGCCCAGCTCGGCGGCGGCCACGCCGGTGCCCCGGTCGTTGTGCGGGTGCAGGCTGAGCACCAGGCTGTCCCGCCGGGGCAGGTGCCGGTGCATCCACTCGATCGAGTCGGCGTAGACGTTCGGCGTCGCCATCTCCACGGTGGCCGGCAGGTTGACGATCAGCTTCCGGTCCGGCGTCGGGTCGATCACCTCGATCACCGCCGCGCAGACCTCCAGCGCGTACTCCAGCTCGGTGCCCGTGTAGGACTCCGGCGAGTACTCGTAGTGGATGTCGGTGTCCGGGGTGTGGATCTCCGCGTACTTCTGGCAGAGCCGGGCGCCCTGGGTGGCGATGTCGGTGATGCCGTCGCGGTCCAGGCCGAAGACCACCCGCCGTTGCAGCGTCGAGGTCGAGTTGTAGAAGTGCACGATGGCCCGCCGGGCGCCGCGCAGCGACTCGAACGTCCGCTCGATCAGGTGCTCCCGGCACTGGGTGAGCACCTGGATGGTGACGTCCTCCGGGATCAGGTCCTGCTCGATCAGCTGGCGGACGAAGTCGAAGTCGGTCTGGCTGGCCGACGGGAAACCGACCTCGATCTCCTTGTAGCCCATCTGCACCAGGAGCTGGAACATCCGGCGCTTGCGCTCGGGCGACATCGGGTCGATCAGCGCCTGGTTGCCGTCGCGGAGGTCGACGGCGCACCAGCGGGGCGCGGCCTCGACGCGGCGGGTGGGCCAGGAGCGGTCCGGCAGGTCGATGCGGAACTGCCTGTCGTACGGGACGTAGCGGTGGACCGGCATCCGGCTCGGGCGCTGCCGGGCGAACGGGTCGGTCTCGGTGACGGGTTGAGCCATCTCGGAGTGCTCCCTGGAACATGTGGCGTCAGCAGATCGGAAGGTGTCGGCGAGGTGCCGGGCGACGGTGCGCGGCGGTGCCGAGGGAAAGTTCGGATGTGCTGGACGGCGCGGTTCAACTCCGCGACGAGGTGCCGGCCGGTCAGGCCTCGTCGCGGCAGCCAAGGAGAAGAGACGCCTGCCACATGACAGAGTCACCCTACGTGGTGGGACGGGCGGTGGGAAGGCCGGTCCGGACTATGGGACCGGAGTCACCGTGCGAGTGGCCTCCGGCGCCTCGCCCAGCCGGGGCGTCCGCTCGGCCCGGGCCACCGCCGGCACGATCGCCAGCCCGACCAGCACGAAGATTCCCGCCGCCGGGTACCAGCCCCAGCCGCTCGTGCTCACGCCGAGCGCGGTCAGCCCCGCCGGGGCGATCAGGAACTGGAGTTGCGAGCCGAGCCCGAACGCGCCCACGTACGCGCCACGCTGGGCGGCCGGCGGCAGCGTGGCGGTGAGCCCCCAGGTGCCCGCCGACTCGATCAGCTCGGCCAGGATGAGCAGCGTCGCGGCGGCCACCAGCGCCACCACCGTCAGCCAGCCCCGGGTCCGCGCGGAGATCGGCAGGACCACGCAGAACAGGGCGATCAGCAGCGCGCCCCGGCGGGATGCCCGCGCCGCGCCCGACGCGGTGTCCGCGCCCCGGCTGGCCCGCACCTGGAGCAGCACGATCAGGACCGTGTTGAGCAGCACCAGCGCGGCGATGATCGTCTTCGGCGCGTCCGTGTGGGTGAGGATCCACAGCGGCATCACGGTGAGATAGAGCGTCTGGTGCGCGGTGAGCAGCCCGGACAGCAGCGAGACGGCCATGAACGGGCGGTCCCGCAGCACCGCCAGCCGGCTCATCGGCTCGGTCGGCCGGGTCACCTCCGGCAGCCGGGGGAGCCGGTTCACGAAGCCGGCGGTCACCAGGAAGACCACGGAGATGAACCAGACCATGCCCCGGTACGCCCAGATCGTGTCGATCGCCAGCACCAGGCCGCTGATCAGCGCGCCCAGCCCGAAGCCGACGTTGAGCGAGGACCGCTGGTAGGCCATCGCGGTGACCCGTTCCTCCGGCCGCAACACGTTGATCGAGTAGACCTGGCGGGCCACCCCGGTCGCCGCGCCGGTGACGGCCAGCGCGAGCACCACGGCGAGGAAGCCGGCGAAGCCGGTGACGAGGGGGTACGTCGCGAACAGCGCCGCGTCGAGCAGCAGGCAGACGATCCACACCCGCTGCGGGCCGTACCGATCGGTGAGGCCGCCCAGTGGCACGGTGCCGAGCAGCAGCGCCCCGGCGGCCAGCGAAAGACCGAGACCGACCTGGGCCGGGCTCAGCCCCAGCGCCCGGGTGAAGAAGACCGCGCTGCCGGCCTGGAACAGGCCGTGGCCGATGGCGAACACCATGGCCTGCAGGGCCAGGGCGCGGGTCAGCCCGGCCGGCGGTACGACGTGTCGGACGGCGGTGCGGATGCTCTCTCTGGCCCCCATGGCCGTTGAGCCAACCGTGCCCCCGCGCTCCGGTCGAACAATTTAGTCTGGGTCGAATCCTGGCTGCGGGGGTGCGGGTGTCCGAGTTGCGGTTCAATCTGGCCGACGTGGCGGGCGTGCGCTTCGCGGTGTCGCCGGTCAACGAGACGGTGATGAGCCTCTGGGCGCTGTCCCAGCCGGTCCGCTACGCGGTGCACCTGCCGTGGATCGACCGGGCCCGGTCGACGCTGCGCCGCCCGGAGGTGGCGGTCCGGGTCCGCCCGCTGGTGGAGCTGGCCCTGCCGCGTCGTTGGCTGCCGGACTTCCTCACCCCGGCCGCCCGGCCGGACGCGGGGATCACCGAGCAGCTCGACCAGATCGCGGCGACCCCGCCGGACGTGGTGGTCCAGGACCTGCTGGCGACCCTCCCGAGCCGGCCGCTGAGCCCGTTCGGGTCGGCATTGCTGGCCGATCCGCGCGGACTGCTGCCGCGGCTCGTGGACGCCGTGCGGATCTGGCACGACGAGGCCATCGCCCCGGACTGGCCGCGCATGCGGGCGCTGCTCGACGCCGACGTGGCGCACCGGGCCGCCCAGCTCGCCGAGGGTGGCGCGGGTCGGCTGTTCGAGCAGCTCCACCCGAGCCTGCGCTGGCTCGGTGACCGGGTGGTCAGTGACGACCCGTTCGAGCGCGACTTCGACCTGCGCGGGCGGGGCCTGGCGTTGAACCCGAGCGTGTTCACCGACCGACGGGTGCTGTGGAACCTGCTGGAGGACTCGTTGCCGGCCGGGGCGTACCCGGTCCGGGCGGTCGGGACGCTCTGGGAGCGGGCCCCGGCGCCGCCCGGCGACCCGCTGGCCCGGGTGGTCGGCGCCGGTCGGGCCGCGCTGCTGCGCCTGCTCGACTCGGCGGTGACCACTTCCGACCTGGCCCGGCTCACCGGGATGTCGGCCGGGAACGTCTCCCAGCACCTCACCGCGCTGCACGCGGCCGGGCTGGTGGCGCGGTCCCGGGCCGGGCGGCACGTGCTCTACCGCAACACGGAGGTCGGCGACGCCCTGCTGAGGGCCGCGCGCGGCGCCTGACGCCGCACCACCGAACCGCAGCGACGCATCCCGGCGAGGTCGCGCGTCCGGTGACGCCTCAGCTCAGGAGCAGGGCGGGGACCGGCCGCCGGCGGCGGAGCGCGGTCTCCCGGGCGTACAGGTCGGGCGGGAGCGTGGCCGGGTCACCGAGGCGGCCGATCGCGGCCACCGCCAGCGGCCGGATGTCGTCGGGCAGGTCCAGTTCGGTGGTGAGGCGGGCGCGGTCGAGCCGGGTGAGTTGGCGTACGTGCAGGCCGAGCGCGGTGGCCTGGACGGTGAGGTGGGCGACCGCCTGGCCGAGGTCGTACGCGGTCCGTTCCGACCCGCCGCCGGCGTGCGCGGCGAGCAGCAGGGCGGCGGCGTGTCGGGCCCAGCCCTGGTCGGGATCGGGCAGGCCGACCAGGATCCGCTTCCAGGTCTCGTCCTGTCGGTGGCCGAGCGCGAACCGCCAGGGTTGGGCGTTGCCGGCCGAGGGCGCCCAGCGGGCCGCCTCCAGCAGCGCGGCCACCTCGTCGGCGGTCAGCTCCGCGTCCGGGTCGAACGCGCGAGGGCTCCACCGGAAGGCGAGCAGCGGGGTCAGGTCGGTCATCGGCTCAGCGTCCCCGATGACCGTTTTGCCGGGTCAGGGAGATCGTTCGAGTGTGGGCAAGGACACCCGTAACGGACAAAAGGCTAGGACGTTCCGTCCGGGTCGACCGGCTCGCCCTCGGTCACCGCGGCGGCCAGCTCGACGGTCGCCGGCGGCGGACCGGGTCGGCCGGTCAACGTGAGGCTGCCGAGCGTGGCGCGGACCGCCACCGGCGTGCCGTCCTCGCCGAAGCAGTAGACGCCCTCGTCCAGCGGCGCGTTCATCGAGGCGGCGGTGGAGTCGACCGCGTAGCACCGGCCGGTGACGCCGGCCGGCGGCGTGGCGGGGGAGACCGCGAGCGGCGCCTCCCGGTCGGTGAGCACCTCCAGCCAGTCGGTGAACGGGTGCTGCACCCGTGGATCCAGCCGGCGGGGCACCGCGTCGTCGGTGTCGCCGAGGCGGACGCAGCCGGCCTGTCGCACTCGGGCGGTCGAGGGCAGGGCGCACTGGAACAGCCCGTCCGAGGTGCCGGCGAGCGACACGTCCACCGTGCCGCCGCGCCCCCAGCCGGGCAGGTCGACCCGCCAGCCGCCGTCGTTGGCGTTGGTCCACGTGACCGTCCGGGACGGCCCGGCGGGCGGCGCGAAGGCGTACGTGGCGGTGAAGTGGCGGTCCTGCGCGGCGGCGGCCAGCCCGGCCAGCTCGTCGCGGGCGGCGTCGACCTGTACCGGCACCGGATCGGCGCCGTCGGTGGGCGTCGTCCGGGGGTGGTCGGCGACGCAGGAGGCCAGCAGCGCCGGCAGGGTGAGCGCGAGTACGCCGGTCAGTGGCCGGGCCGCGCGTCGGTGAGCGTGCACCGGGTCATTCTGCGACGTCGCGAGGGTCGAGGTCAGCCCACCGTACGGTTGTACCGGTTGGCCGGCCCGGGCCGGATGGTGGGATCACCCGCTCCGGCCGCGCGGCCCGCCCGATACCCTGAGGACGTCTGACACGCGCCGCCGGACCTTTCAGACCCGGCGGCGTCGGCACGCTCAGGGCAGTCACTGGGAGGGGAGCGCACCGTCGTGGCACTCGTGGTGCAGAAGTACGGCGGGTCCTCCGTCGCCAACGCGGAGCGGATCAAGCGGGTGGCCGAGCGCATCGTGGCCGCCCGCAAGGCCGGCGACGACGTGGTGGTGGTGGTCTCCGCCATGGGCGACACCACCGACGAGCTGCTCGACCTGGCCAACCAGGTGAGCCCGCTGCCGCCCGGCCGCGAGCTGGACATGCTGCTCACCGCCGGCGAGCGGATCTCGATGGCGCTGCTGGCCATGGCCATCCACAACCTGGGCTACGAGGCGCGCTCGTTCACCGGCTCGCAGGCCGGTGTGATCACCACCTCGGTGCACGGCCGGGCCCGGATCATCGACGTGACGCCGGGACGGCTCAAGGGCGCGCTGGACGAGGGCGCCGTGGTCATCGTCGCCGGTTTCCAGGGCGTCTCGCAGGACACCAAGGACGTGACCACGCTCGGCCGGGGCGGCTCGGACACCACCGCGGTGGCGTTGGCCGCCGCGCTCCGGGCGGACGTCTGCGAGATCTACACCGACGTGGACGGCATCTTCACCGCCGACCCGCGGATCGTGCCGAACGCCCGGCACATCGCGCGGATCACCTACGAGGAGACGCTGGAGCTGGCCGCCTGCGGCGCGAAGGTGCTGCACCTGCGCAGCGTCGAGTACGCCCGGCGCGCGGGGTTGCCGATCCACGTCCGTTCGTCATACTCGACCAACACCGGCACGATGGTCACCGGATCGATGGAGGACCTTCCTGTGGAACAGGCACTGATCACCGGGGTCGCCCACGACCGCAGCGAGGCGAAGATCACCATCGTCGGGGTGCCCGACGAGCCGGGCGCCGCCGCGCGGATCTTCGACACCGTCGCCGGCGCCGAGATCAACATCGACATGATCGTGCAGAACGTGTCCACCGAGGGCACCGGACGCACCGACATCTCGTTCACGCTGCCCAAGACCGACGGTCCGACCGCGATGGCCGCGCTCAGCAAGATCCAGGAGTCGGTCAAGTTCAAGGGCCTGCTCTACGACGACCACGTCGGCAAGGTCTCCCTGATCGGCGCCGGCATGCGCTCGCACCCCGGCGTCGCCGCCGGCTTCTTCGCCGCGCTCGGCACCGCCGGCGTGAACATCGAAATGATCTCCACCTCGGAGATCCGGGTTTCCGTGGTCTGCCGCGACACCGACCTCGACAAGGCGGTCCGGGCCATCCACGACGCCTTCGAACTGGGTGGTGACACCGAAGCCGTCGTCTACGCCGGCACCGGGCGGTAGCGCGGATGCCGCCGCTGCCCACCCTCGCCGTGGTCGGGGCGACAGGTGCCGTCGGCACGGTGATGTGCCAGATCCTCTCCTCCCGTCGCAACGTGTGGGGCGAGATCCGGCTGCTCGCGTCCGAGCGCTCGGCCGGCCGTCGCGTGTGGTGCCGGGGCGAGGAGTTGACCGTCCAAGCCGTCAGCCCCGAGGCGTTCGACGGCGTCGACGTGGCGATGTTCGACGTGCCCGACGACGTCTCGGCCGAGTGGGCGCCGGTCGCGGTGGCCCGCGGCGCGGTGGTGGTGGACAACTCCGGCGCGTTCCGGATGGACCGCGACGTGCCGCTGGTGGTCCCCGAGATCAACCCCGACCAGGTGCGCCGCCGCCCCAAGGGGATCGTCGCCAACGCCAACTGCACCACGCTCGCGATGATCGTGGCGGTCGCCCCGCTGCACCGCGAGTACGGCCTGCGCGAACTCGTCCTCGCCTCCTACCAGGCGGCCTCCGGGGCGGGGCAGGCCGGGGTGGACGCCCTGCACCTGCAGCTCGGCAAGATCGCCGGGGACCGGGTGCTCGGCTCCCGCGCCGGCGACGTACGCCAGGCGGTCGGCGACGAGCTGGGCCCGTTCCCGGCGCCGCTGGCGCTCAACGTGGTGCCCTGGACGGGCTCGCTGGCCGACGCCGGCTGGTCCTCCGAGGAGCTGAAGCTGCGCAACGAGTCGCGCAAGATCCTCGGGCTGCCCGACCTGAAGGTCTCGGCCACCTGCGTGCGGGTGCCGGTGGTGACCGGTCACTCGGTCGCCGTGCACGCCGTCTTCGCCACCGAGGTGGACGCCGAGGGCGCCCGCGAGGTGCTCCGCAACGCGCCCGGCGTGATCCTGGTCGACGACCCGGGCGCCGGTGAGTTCCCGATGCCCATCGACGCGGTCGGCACCGACCCGTCCTGGGTGGGCCGGATCCGCCGCGCCGTCGACGACCCGAGAGCCCTCGACCTCTTCGTCACCGGCGACAACCTCCGCAAGGGCGCCGCCCTGAACACCGCCCAGATCGCCGAACTCCTGGCCCGCGAACTGACCCCCTGACCCCCTGACCCCCTGACCCCCTGACCCCCTGACCCCCGCGATCTTGCAGTTTCCGCCCCGACGAACGGTGCATGTGCCGCATTACCCGGGCCGAAAGTGCAAGATCGACGCGGGAGGGGGTGGGGCGGGGGTCAGGCGGCGGAGAGGTGGACTCCGTCTCGGCCCTGGCGCTTGACCGCGTAGAGGGCCTGGTCGGCTCGGTGCAGGGTCCGGTCGGGGGTCTCGCCGGGGCGGGGCAGCGCGATGCCGACGCTTATCGTCCGGCCGGTGCGGCGGGCCGCCTCGGTCAGCCGCTCGGCGATCCCCACCGCCTCCTGCGGGTGGCTCACCTCGATCACCGCGACGAACTCGTCGCCGCCGGTGCGGTACAGCTCGTCACCCTGACGCAGCGCGCCCTCCAGCGCCCGGGCCAACCCCACCAGCAGGCGGTCGCCGGCCTGGTGGCCGTACGTGTCGTTGACGTCCTTGAAGCCGTCCACGTCTATCGCCAGCAGGGCGGTACGCCCCGGCGTGGCGCTGGCGATCCGCTGCCCGAACGGCCCGGTGTGCCGCAGCCCGGTGAGCGGGTCGGAGCTGGCCTGCTCGCGCAGGCGCGCCAGGGTGCGCAGCCGGTCGAGGCAGGTCCACGCCTGCCCGGCCAGCAACTCGATCAGGTTGACAGTGGTCGGGTCGGGGCGCAGCGAGCGTTCGTCGGCGACCAGTAGCACGCCGCCGGCGGTCGGCGCGCCGACCGGCACCGCCACCAGCGTGCGCGCGCCGGCGCGGGTCAGCGGCAGATATTCCTCGGTCGGCGGATGCCCCGCCTCGCCCAGCGTGTACGCCGAGCCGTACCGGTGGGCCCGGTCGATCATCCGGTCCAGCGCGACCGGGCCGGCCTCGGTCAGCTCGGCCCGGATCCGTGCCTCCAGGTCACCCGGGGTGTCGGTGGGCGCGCCCAGCCGGGGGCCGCGCCGGCCGGTGAGCACCAGCACGGCCGCGGAGAGCGCGGACACGTCCCGGGCCGCGGTGATGGCGGCGGTCATCAGGTCCCAGTCGGTCGGCGCGGCGGTGAACGCGGCGGCGTGCCGGAGCAGCTTCTCGCTGCGGCTCTCCGCCGGCGGTCCGCCGAGCGCCGCGATCCGGGCGCCGAGCCGGTCGGCCAGCCGTTCGGCGGTCTCCCGCCACGGGGCCAGCGCCACCGGGTCGCTCCACTGCAGGTCGAGCACGCCGATCGGCCGGCCGGCCGGGTCGCGCACCGGCACGCACAGCTCCGCTGTCACGTCGGGCCGGACCGGCAGGTAGTCGGGGTCGACGCTGACGTCGGGCACGGCGGCGCTCTCACCTGAGGCGTAGACCCGCCGCACCACCGACGGCTCGGGCCGGAGCCGGGCCGGACCGGCGCCGTCGGCGGTGGCCGGCACGTGCGAGAAGACCTGCCAGGCGCCGGTGGCCGCGACGCACCTCAGGCGGTCGTGGACCCGGAGCAGGACGGTGGCGGTCGCCGGGGTGTGCCGGGCGAGCGCGGCGACGGTCCACTGGCACGCCTCCGGCACGGTCGACGCCGTGGGGAGGCGCACCGTGACGTCGCGGAGGACTCGCTCGTGATCCACGTCGTTCCTGCTGGGAGGGGGGATGGACGCGATCAAGCGTACTCAGCGCGGGCACCGTCGACCTTCGTACACATGTGCTATCCACAGGCTGTGGACACTGCCTGTGGGTACGGTGGAGATCCCGGGCCCCGAGGAGACGCCGATGCTCATCGCCCAACTCAGCGACCCGCACGTGACCACCGGTCCGCTCGCCGCCGAGCCGGCGTCCGGACTGCACCGGGCGTTGGGCACCGTGCTCGCCCTGCGTCCCCGGCCGGAGTGCGTGGTGGTCACCGGCGACCTCACCGCCAACGGCCGGCCGGACGAATACCTGGCCCTCCGCGAGATCGTCGGTCGCTTCCCGCTGCCGATCCACCTGGCCACCGGCAACCACGACGACCGGGAGTCGTTGCTCGACACCTTCGGCGGCACTCCCCACCTGGCCGGCGGCTTCTCCGCGCACTACCACGTCGACCATCCGGACGCGACGCTCGTGGTGCTCGACTCGCTCGCCCCGGGCGGGTCCGGCGGGCGGCTCGGCGACGAGCAGCTCGACTGGCTCGACGGGGTGCTCGCCGGCCGGCCGGAGGCCCCCGCCGTCGTGTGCCTGCACCATCCGCCGGTCGCGGTGGGCGTCCCGGCCGCGGACGCCGTCGGGCTCGCCGACGCCGACGCGCTGGCCGCCGTGATCGGGCGGCACCCCCATGTCGTACGCGTCACCGCGGGCCACCTGCACCGGCCGGTGACCAGCGCGTTCGCCGGCACGGTGCTGACCACCGCGCCGAGCACCTGGGTGCAGGCGAGCCTGACCATGGCCGACGAGGACGAGATCGGCTGGGTCGCCGAGCCGACCGCGTTCCTGCTGCACCGGGTGGCCGACGGCGGCTGCGTCACGCACACCGTCCAGGTCAGTCACGCGGGCGGGCGGACCTGCTGGTTCTGAAGTCCGTGTCGCTCCTCTGGTACGTGGCCTACGGGTCCAATCTGCACGCCGCGCGGCTCGAGTGGTACCTGCGCGGTGGGCAGCCGCCGGGCGGGCTGCGCACGTACCCCGGTTGTCGGGACTGCCGGCCACCGCGCCGGACGGTCCCGGCGCTGATCCCCGGCGGGATCTACTTCGCCGGCGAGTCCCGGGCCTGGACCGGCGGCATGGCGTTCTACGACCCGGAGCTGCCGGGCCGGGCGGCGGTCCGCGGTTACCTGGTGACGGTCGAGCAGTTCGCCGACATCGCGGCCCAGGAGATGTACCGGCCGCCCGGCGCCGACCTGGCGGGAATCCGCGCGGCGGTCGGGACCGGCCGGGCCACGCTCGGTCCGGGCCGCTACGAGACGCTGCTGCGGGTCGGTGAGCGGGACGGCCTGCCGATGCTCACCTTCACCGCGCCGCACCGGGCGGTGCGGGTGCCCTGGACCCGTCCGGCCCCGGTCTACCTCGGCATGCTGGCACGCGGGCTGCGGGAGGCGCACGGCTGGGACGTCGCCCGGACCGCCGACTATCTCGCCGGTCGGCCGGGGGTGGCCGGGCGGTGGAGCCGGCGCGCGCTGCGCGCACTGGTCGGCGCAACGGCCCCGCCCCCGCCCTCCGGCGCTCCGGTCGAGTTCGGACAGTCCGCTCCGACCGCCGGATCGGTGGACATGAACGACCGTTCGGCCGGCAGCGGGTGCCCGCCGGGCGTTTTTCCGGACAGGAAGGTTGCCAGAGCAAGGTTTTCCGCGTGACATGAGCGACGGTGCCGGCTTCCTGGTCCCTGGGGGCCGGCACCCTCAGCTTCCCGCGTACGCCGCGCCGAAATTCACCTGACCGTCATGTCGGACTCGTCGGGCAGACCGGTACCTGTCGCCGGGTACGCCGAGGATTCGGAACGCCACCCCGGTCGACCTGCGGCCCGGTGGATGAGAAGCTACCCCGGGCGGGGCGGCGGTCCCCCGAGCGCCGCCTCCCGCGATCGACCCCTGTCACGGCACGGATCAGGGTCACCGGGCGAACCATCGCCCGGCCACCACGCGCCGGTATCTCACGAGGAGTTCCATGTCCGTCTCCGGGATGCGCCGCCGGGCCACCGTAGGCCTGGCCGCACTCGCCGCGACCGCGTTCACCGCGGTCGCCGTCACCCCCGACCAGGCCGAGGCCCACTCGAAGCCGGTCGACGTCCAGCTGCTCGCGATCAACGACTTCCACGGCAACCTGGAGCCGCCGACCGGGTCCAGCGGCACCATCGACGGCAAGACCGCCGGTGGCGCGGAATACCTGGCCAGCCACCTGAAGGCCATGCGCGCCGCGGCCCAGGCGCAGGGCAAGGGCACCGTCACGGTCGCCGCGGGTGACCTGATCGGCGCCTCGCCGCTGCTCTCCGCCGCGTTCCACGACGAGCCCACCATCGAGGAGATGAACCTCGCCGGGCTGGAGTTCGCCAGCGTCGGCAACCACGAGTTCGACGAGGGCGCCAAGGAGTTGCTGCGGATGCAGCGCGGCGGCTGCCACCCGGTGGACGGCTGCGCCGACGGCACCCCGTTCGAGGGCGCCAAGTTCAAGTACCTCTCCGCGAACGCGTTCAAGACCTCCACCGGCCTTCCGCTGATGCAGCCGTTCGGCATCAAGATCGTCAAGGGCGTGCCGATCGGCTTCATCGGGATGACCCTGGAGGGCACCCCGAACATCGTCAGCCAGCAGGGCGTCGCCGGCCTGCGCTTCACCGACGAGGCCGACACCGCCAACAAGTACGCCAAGATCCTGCGACTGCTCGGCGTCAAGAGCATCGTCGTGCTCCTGCACGAGGGCGGCGTGCAGAACGGCGGCGGCATCAACGACTGCACCGGCTTCAGCGGCCCGATCGTCGACATCGCCAACCGGATGGACCCGTCCATCGACGTGATCGTCAGCGGGCACACGCACGCCGCGTACAACTGCAACATCAACGGCAAGCTGGTCACCAGCGCCAGCTCGTTCGGCCGCCTGGTCACCGACATCAACCTGAAGATCGACCCGCGTACCCGGGACGTCGTCAGCGCGTCGGCGAACAACGTGGTGGTCACCCGGGACGTCGCCAAGGACCCGGCCTCGACCGAGCTGATCAACCACTACAAGACCGCGCTCGGCCCGGTGGCCGACCGGGTGGTCGGCGAGACCACCGAGGCGATCACCAAGACCCAGGAGAACCTCTACCAGACCGGGGTCGACGCCAACGGCAAGCCGACCTACCAGACCGGTGAGTCGCCGCTGGGCAACCTGATCGCCGACGCGCAGCTCGCCGCGACCGACAACGAGCAGAACGCGGTCGCCGCGTTCATGAACCCCGGTGGGGTCCGCGCCGACGTCGACGCCGGCCCAGTCACCTACGCCGAGGCGTTCACCGTCCAGCCGTTCGCCAACAACCTGGTCACGCTCGACCTGACCGGCGCGCAGCTCTACTGCATGCTGGAGCAGCAGTTCACCGTCGCCCGGGTGCTCTACGCGTCCTCGACGGTCAACTACGTGGTCGACGTCAACGGCACCACCGCACCGGCCGGCACGCCCTGCGCCGGCACCCGGGTGGTCCGGGGCAGCCTCACCATCAACGGCACCCCGGTCACCGACGCCGCGACCTACCGGGTCACGGTGAACAACTTCCTCGCCGGTGGCGGCGACGGCTTCAGCGTCCTGACCGGCGGCACCAACTCGGTGACCGGCCAGATCGACCTGGACGCCTTCACCGCGTACCTGACCGAGAAGTCGCCGGTGTCCGCGCCGGCCCTGGACCGGATCCGGACCACCGCGGAGGTCCCCGCGGCCTGACCCGCATCGTCGACGGGCCCCGGAGCGCTGCTCCGGGGCCCGTCGCCGTCCGCGCCGATCCGGGAGCGAACGTCCCGGTCGAGCAGCCTGGGGGAGGTCAGGCTGCCGGGGCGGGCTCGGGGTCCGGCGCCGGGGCGGGCGCCGGACGGCCGTCCTGGGCCGGGGTGAGCAAAGGGCGCAGGGACAGCGCGAGGAGCGAGGCGACCAGGCAGCCGCCCACCACGACAGCCACCCACACGCGCCCGTCGGCCGCGCCGATGAGCGGCCCGGCGGTGACCGGGCCGACCACCCCGCTGATCCCGAAGATCATCGAACTCATCGCGTTGTAGCGACCGCGCAGCTCGTCCGTGGCCAGCGCGTTGGTCAGGGCGGGCATGACCGGCGACAGCATCGTCTCGCCGAACCCGAAGATCGCCGAGCAGGCCACCACGCCGAGCGCCGCGAGCAGCGCGTTCCCGCCCCCGACCACGCCGGCCGCGCCGAGCACCAGCCAGGCGGTCGCGAAGACGGCGCCCACCGCGGCCAGCGCGCCGGTGCGGCTGCGCCCCTCCAGCCGGCGGATCACCAGCAGTTGGGAGAGCACGATCATCACCGTGTTCGCGGCGAGCGCCCAGGCCACCACCCGCGGCGTCACCTCCACCACCCGCACCGAGTACGCCGCGAAGCCCACCTCGATCTGTGCGTAGCCGCAGGTGGTGAGCACCAGGCCGAAGATGACGAGCCGGCGGAACGGCCGGTCCCGCAGCACCGTCAGGTAGCCGCCGGTCGCCGGGGCGGCACCGGTGTCACGCGGCACCGCGGCCGGACGGCGCCCCACGTGCGGCAGCGTCAGCAGGATCAGCGCCGGAATCAGGAAGCTCACCGCGTCCAGCAGGTAGACCGCCTGGAAGGTCACCGGGCGGGCCACGTCGACCACCGCGCCGGAGATCAGGCCGCCCGCGCCGATGCCCAGGTTGAGCAGCGCGAAGTTGAGCCCGAAGACCCGCTGCCGCTCGTCGGCGCCGGTGAGCGAGGCGAGGATGGTGTTCTGCCCGGACCAGATCGCCGAGCTGCCGACCGCGATGAGCGTCATCACGCCGAACGCCGAGGCGGTCGAGTCGACCAGGGCCAGCGAGCCGGTGCCGACCGCCTCGACGGCCAGGCAGGGCAGCACCACCCGCCGCGCACCGAACCGGTCGATGAGCGTGCCGCCCAGCGGGGACAGCGCCAGCGTCACCGCGCCGAACCAGCCGATCACCAGGCCGGCGCGGGCGTCGGTGAGACCCCGCACGTCGGTGAGGTAGATGAACAGGAACGGCAGCGTGAGACCGCGCCCGACGGCGGAGAACAGGGTGCCGGCGAGGATCCGGCGGGCTTCCGGACGGGCGGGCAGGGCGCGGCGCAGCATGGCTGGATTCTTCGCGGGCGGTACGACAGCCGCGACCCGTTTACCCCTTACCGACGCGGGCGCCGGGCCGGAAGGTGAGCAAGCACACGTGGTCTGCCATGCTGGCCGGGTGACCACGACCTGGCGTCATCTGCCCGCACCGGCCCGCGAGATCGCCGTGACCGCCACGGACGCGGTCGACGCGGCGCGGGCCCGGGACGTCGAGGCGTACCGGTCGGCCGTGGAACGGCTCGCCACCGCCGACCGGGCCGGGCTGGTGCTCGGCGGCGTGGTCCGGCTGCTGCTGGAGGAGGGCCATCCGGACGGGCTGGACGGCGACGACGTCCGCCAGGTGCTGGAACGCTGCGTCCGGGGCGCCGCGACGTGGTGGACCGACGTCGACCCGCACGTCCTGCTGGTGCTGCTGGCCGGCGCGCTCGGCGTCTACGACCCGGGCGACGACGACGCCCCGCCCGACCCGGCGGCCGTGGCCCGGCACGCCCCGCTGCTCGTCGCCGACCTGCTCACGGTCACCGGCCGCCCGTTCGCGGACTACCTGACCGCGGCGTTCGGCGAGGTGGCCCGCACCGAGCTGCACGACTGACCGCCACCGGCCGGGGTGCCGGTCACGGGCTGGCGGCCAGGAAGACGAACGCGGCGAGCAACACCAGGTGCACGCCGCCCTGGAGCACGGTGGCCCGCCCGGGCACCACGGTGAGCACGGCGGTCACCGCGGTCAGCGCGAGCAGCGTCATCTGGGTGCCGCCCAGGCCCAGCAGCAGCGGCCCGTCCAGCCAGATCGAGGCGATCGCGATGGCCGGGATGGTCAGCCCGATGCTTGCCATCGCCGAGCCGAGGGCGAGGTTCAGGCTGATCTGGACCCGGTCCCGCCGGGCCGCCCGCGCGGCGGCGAGCGTCTCCGGCGCCAGCACCAGCAGCGCGATGACCACGCCGACGAACGCCTGCGGCAGGTTGGCGGCCTGGACGGCGCTCTCGATCGCCGGGGAGATGGTCTTCGCGTCGCCGACCACCGCCACCAGCGCCACCACCAGCAGCGCCAGGCTGGCCAGCGCGGTACGCGTGGACGGCGGCTCGGCGTGCCCGTCGCCGTCGCGGTCCTCGGCCATGATGCTGCCCTCCTGGGTCACCGGGAGGAAGTAGTCACGGTGCCGGCCGGTCTGCACCATCACGAACAGCAGGTAGAGGGCGAGCGAGGCGACCGCCGCGAAGGCGAGCTGGGCCGGGGAGAACTCCGGGCCGGGCCGGCTGGTGGTGAACGTCGGCACCACCATGCTCAGCGTGGCCAGGGTGGCCACGGTGGCCAGCGCCCCGCCGGTGCCCTCGGGGTTGAACACCGCCACCTGCCGGCGCAGCGCGCCGAGCAGCAGGGACAGGCCGAGGATGCCGTTGCAGGTGATCATCACGGCGGCGAAGACGGTGTCCCGGGCCAGCGCCTGCGTCTTGTCCCCGCCGCTGATCATCAGCGTGACGATCAGACCGACCTCGATCACGGTGACCGCGACGGCCAGCACCAGCGAGCCGTACGGCTCACCCACCTTGTGCGCGACCACCTCGGCGTGGTGGACGGCGGCCAGGACCGCGGCCGCGAGCAGGGCGGCCACCACGAAGATCAGCGGACCGGGCAGCTCGCGGCCCCAGGTGAAGACGAGCAGGAGCACGGCGAGCACGGGGACGACGGTGGTCCAATCGGTCAGGCGGGATCGGATCGTCATCGCTGGCATGGCTCCTACCTTGCCAGGTGAACCGATCAACCGCCCGCAGCCGACGCCCGAGCGGTGCCAGAGAGAACGGCGACCAGGCAGCGGCGGCGCGGGCCGATGAAACAGATCGCCATGTCACGAAACAAGGCCAGGTGAGATGTCCTCTCACCTGGCCTTGCCCATCTCGGTCGGGGTGGCCGGATTCGAACCGACGACCTCTTCGTCCCGAACGAAGCGCGCTACCAAGCTGCGCCACACCCCGAGGCGTGCCGACAAATAGTAGCTCACCCGCTTCCAGGATCAAATTCAGTACCCCCGCCCCGTGCGGGGAGGCACGTCAGCGGGAGATCAGGGTCAGGATGCTCGCCTCGGGCCGGCACGCGAAGCGGACCGGCGCGGTCGGGTGGGTGCCCAGCCCGGCGGAGACGTGCAGCCACGAGTCCGAGCCCGGCCAGCGGTGCAGGCCGCGCGCCATCGACCGGGGCAGCCCGCAGTTGGTCACCAGCGCGCCGTAGCCGGGCACGCAGACCTGCCCGCCGTGGGTGTGCCCGGCCAGCAGCAGCCCGAAGCCGTCGGCGGCCATCCGGTCCAGCACGGCCGGCTCCGGGGAGTGGGCGAGCGCGATCGACAGGGCCGCGTCGCCCACCGGCCCGGCCACCGCGTCGTAGTCGTCGCGTTCGACGTGTGGATCGTCCACACCGGCCAGTTCGATCGCCCGCCCGCCGGCCTTGATCGTGGTGCGGGCGTTGTTCAGGTCCGCCCAGCCCGCGCCGGTCAGGATGCCGCGCAGTTCCTCGTACGGCAGGGGCACGCCCTCGGTGTACTCCCGGTCGGGCAGGAAGTAGGTGAACGGGTTCTTCAGCACCGGCCCGGTGTAGTCGTTGGAGCCGAACACGAACGCGCCGGGCAGGTCGAGCAGCGGCTGGAGGGCCCGCAGCACGCCTGGTACCGCGTCCGGGTCGGCCATGTTGTCGCCGGTGACCACCACCAGGTCCGGGTCGAGCGCGGCCAGCGACGCCACCCAGTCCTGCTTGCGCCGCTGGTCGGGCATCATGTGCAGGTCCGACAGGTGGAGCACCCGCAGCGGCTCGGCGTCGGTCGGGAGCACCGGCACGTCGTAGCGGCGGAGGGTGAACAGGTTGCGCTCGATGAGCGACGCGTAGGCCAGGGTCGCCGCGCCGGCGGCGACGGTCCCCGCCGCGAGCCGGAATAGTGTGCGCTTTCGCATGCTGTTCAGGGTAGTTTCACCGTCCATGAGCACGCTGAAGGACCGTCTCACCACCGACATGCGCGCCGCACTCAAGGCGCGCGACGAGCTGACCACGTCCACACTGCGGATGGCCCTCGCGGCCGTCGGCAACGCGGAGGTGGCCGGCCGCGAGAAGCGCGAGCTCAGCGACGACGAGGTGCTCGCGGTGCTGACCAAGGAGGCGAAGAAGCGCCGCGAGGCGGCCACCGCCTTCGCCGACGCCGGGCGCGCCGAGCAGGCCGGCAAGGAGACCGCCGAGGGCGAGGTGCTGGAGCGCTACCTGCCGAAGCAGCTCCCCGACGACGAGCTGGCCGAGCTGGTCTCGGGGGCGCTCGCCGCGGGCGGCTTCACCGGCAAGGCGCAGATGGGCCCGGCCATGAAGGCGGCCCAGGCCGCGGTGGCCGGTCGGGCCGAGGGGGGCCGGGTGGCTGCTGAGGTAC
Organism: Micromonospora sp. NPDC051300; assembly: GCF_044455315.1. NCBI lineage: Bacteria > Bacillati > Actinomycetota > Actinomycetes > Micromonosporales > Micromonosporaceae > Micromonospora > Micromonospora sp. NPDC051300. Next base: position 55,390 of record NZ_JBITEP010000031.1, read on the forward strand.
GCCGCCAGCTCGGCCTCTGACGGCACGCCGGCAGACGGAACGGGCGGGCACCCCCCGGGGTGCCCGCCCGTCGTCGTCGTTGCCGGTCAGCGGCGACCCGGCCGGCCGTTTCCGGGATTCGGTGGCACCGCCGGGCCGCCCGGCCCGGTGGAGTCGCCCGGCTTCGGCGCGCCCGGCCCGGAGCTGACCTCGATCAGGACCACGCCGCCCTTGATGGTGCGCCCGTCCGGGCTGGTGCCGGCCGCGGTGCCGGCGGGGCACTCCGACGGCACCTTGTTGCTGGACACCACCGGCTCGAAGCCGGCGCCGCTGATCCGCGACTTGGCGGCGTCCACCGACTGGCACTTCACGCCCGGGATCGAGCGCTGGTCACCCATGACGATCTTGCCGTCCGGCGGGGTGAAGTTCTTCCGTTCCTTGCCCTTCATGGCGTCGCGCAGCGTCTCGTAGACCGCCGGGTTGATGCCGTCCTTGACGTCGTGACCCATCTTCTGGGTGGTCTGCGCCCAGTCCGGGTCGGCCATGATGCCGGCCACCGCGTACTGCTTGGTCATCGCGACCAGGGCGGACGTCTTCTCCGAGTCGGTGGTGCCGGACTTGCCGGCCACCGGCGCCTTGACGATGCCGCGGACGTTGCCGGCGGTGGCGGTGCCGCACTTCGAGGTGGCGGAGCGGTCGCCGACCGGGCAGCGGGCCGCGTCCACGGCGGCCCGGGCCACCTCGGTGCTGACGCGCTGCTCGCAGTGCGGGTTGGCGATGTCGAGCTTGTCGCCGTCCGGCCCGCGGATCTCCTGCACCGGGATCGGGTCGCAGTATTTCCCGTCGGCGGCCAGCGTGGCGTACGCGTTGGCCAGCTCCAGCGGGGTGGTCTGCGAGACGCCGAGGCTGAACGCGCCCCACTGGTGCGGGTTCGCGGCGAGCTTGGCGTCGTCGGAGGAGCGGAAGCTGATGCCGAGCTTCTGGGCCGCCTTGACCACGTTCTCCGCGCCGACCCGCTGCTGGAGGTCGATGAAGAACGTGTTCACCGAGAAGCCGAAGCCGCTCCACATGTTGTGCGGGCCGGCCATCGACTCGTTGGCGTTCTGCGGGCAGTACTTGCTGGTGCCCGGGCAGGCGGCCGGGGAGTTGAACTCGACCGGGTAGTCGGACTTGAACACCTTCTGCGCGTTGATGCTGTAGCTGAGCGGGTAGCCCTTCTCCAGCGCGGCCACCAGCGTGAAGATCTTGAAGGTCGAGCCGGCCTGGTAGCCGGCGATGCCCGGACCGCCGGTGACCAGCGGGTTGACCGTGTTGGGGTAGTTGCCCCGGATCTTCTTCTTGGCCTTCCGCGGGTCGCTGGAGATCTTGTTCTCCGGGTTCTTCGGGTCGTCGATCTTGAACTTCCGGTTCACCGCCACGGCCCGGACCCGGCCGGTGCCGGGCTCGATCACGGCCACCATCCGGGCCGCCTTGCTGCTGTTGCTCAGGTGGTTGCGCACCGCCTTGTCGGCGGCCGCCTGCGCCTGCACGTCCAGGCTGGTGACGATGGAGTAGCCACCGCTCTTCAGCCGCCGCTCCCGGTCGTACGAGGTGCCGCCGAACGTCTCCTGCTGGAGCCACCAGCGGTAGAAGTAGTCGCAGAAGAAGCCCCAGGAGTTGGTGTTGGCCTGGGTGCACCCGTTCGGCGTGCGCTTGTCCGCGACCTGGAGCTTGATCTTCTTGGCGGCGTCCGCCTCGGCCTGGGTGATCGCGCCGATCTGCACCATGTTCTGGATGACGTAGTCGCGCCGGCCGACCGCCTCCGGGTAGCCGGCCTTGGTGGTCGGGTCGAACGAGGTCGGCGCCTTCACCAGGCCGGCGAGCATCGCCGACTCCTGGATGGTGAGCTTGCTCGGCAGCTTGTTGAAGTAGACCTTGCTGGCGGCGAAGATGCCGTACGCGCCGTTGCCGAACGCGGCGATGTTCAGGTAGCGCTCCAGGATCTCGTCCTTGGAGAGCTCCTTGTCGACCTGGAGGGCCAGGCTCATCTCGCGCAGCTTGCGGGTGCTGGTGTCCTCGGTCGCGGCGACCACGTCGGCCGGGTGGGTGGCCGAGTAGGAGATGGCCAGCCGGACGTACTGCATGGTGAGCGTGGACGCGCCCTGCCGCGAGGAGCCGGCGGACTGGTTGTTGACGAACGCCCTGGCCACGCCGTTGAGGTCCACGCCGTTGTGCTTGTAGAAGTCGTGGTCCTCGGCCGCCACGATGGCCTTCTGCATGTACGGCGAGATGTCCTTGAGCTTGACGTCCTTGCGGTTCTCGTCGTACATGGTGGCCAGCGGCGTCTTGCCGTCGGAGGCGAGCAGATAGGTGATCTGCGGGGCCCGGGCCACGGTCAGCTCCTTGGGCAGCGCGCCGAATGTCTCGGCGCCCGCCTTGGCGGCAAGTCCGGACATCGCCACCGCGGGGAAGGCCGCCGCGGCTACCACCACGCCGGCCAGCAGGCCACAGATCAGCAGCGATGCGGCGTTGGTAAACACGTTGTGGTCACGTTTCCGCATCCAGGTCACCTCGACAGGGTACGCGAGCAGGGAACGGCAGGCGCACGGGGAAGTTTCCCCATTTCCATCACGCGCCGGCCTCGTTGTGCTAAACGCACGAGCCCGGGTGACGGGTTGCGCGAGATCCACAGAAGTTCCTTCAAACAGCCGCGTTTTGCCGTACCGGGGTCGGGTAGACGGCGGCGAAGGCCCGGCTAGGCCGGGAATGTCCGGAACGATGGATTTCGCCGACAACGTTGCGTAATCGGGTGACTACACAGCATGATGGTGACGGCGATCGCAGTCACACGTCGTCCATGCCGCCCTGGGGAGGCCGGCCGGGACGACCGGGGGGAAGTTCGGGGGCTGCTCGCGCGAAGTCGGTAGGTACTGCAAGGGGGGACGTGTACAGATGGGCATGATCACTGACTGGCCGTCGCTGGCGGCGTGTCAGAACGGGGACCCGGACGCGTTGTTCGTACAGGGCGCCGAACAGAACGTGGCGAAGAGGATCTGCCGGAGCTGCCCAGTTCGGTACGAGTGCCTGGCCGACGCGCTCGACAACCGGATCGAGTTCGGGGTGTGGGGAGGCATGACCGAACGCGAACGTCGCGCCCTGCTGCGCCGCCACCCGCAGGTGACCAGCTGGCGCAAGATGTTCGAGGCGGCCATGAAGAAGAACGCCAAGGACAAGGCCGGCAAGGACAAGGTCCTGGTCACCACCGCGACCTGACCGTCACCGCCGGTTGATCGCCGCACCGATCGTCCGCAGCCCGTCGACGTCGTGCACGTCGGCGGGCTGCGCCGTCACCGACACCGACGGCACCGCCGGGAACGCCTCGGTGAACCGGGCGGCCACCCGCTGCTCGCGCTCCGCCTGCTGGGCCAGGACGGCGTGCGCGCGCAGCACCTCGAAGGTGCCCTCGTGGCCGCCGGCGGCCGCCAGCCGCTCCGCCGCGGCCAGGCTCTCCGCCGCGCCCAACTCCGACGCCGCCGGCTCGTGCACCCGGTTGAGCACCAGCCCGGCCAGCGGCATCCGCTCGTCACGCAGCCGGCCCGCGAAGTAGGCGGCCTCCCGGACCGCGTCCGGCTCCGGCGCCGCGACCAGCAGGAACGCCGTCTCCCGGGCCTGCAGGATCCGGTACGTCTGCTCGGCCCGCTGCCGGAACCCGCCGAACATCGAGTCGAGCGCGGCGACGAAGCCGGACAGGTCGGTGAGCAGTTGCGCCCCGAGGACCTTCTGCACCACCTTGGAGAACATCCCGAAGCTCGCCGTGACCAGGCTGAACATGCTCCGCCCACCGCTGCGCGCCGGGGCCAGCAGCAGCCGCAGCATCCGGCCGTCGAGGAACCGCGACAGCCGGGCCGGCGCGTCGAGGAAGTCGAGCGCGGACCGCGACGGAGGGGTGTCCACCACGATCAGGTCCCAGTCGCCCCGGGCGTGCAACTGGCCGAGCTTCTCCATCGCCATGTATTCCTGCGTGCCGGCGAAGGTGGAACTCATGGCCTGGTAGAAGGGGTTGGCGAAGATCTCCGCGGCCTTCGCCGGGTCGGTGTGCTGGAGCACCACGTCGTCGAACGTGCGCTTCATGTCGAGCATCATGGCGTGCAGCTCGCCGCCGCTGGCCTCGACGTCGATGCCCTTGACCTGGCGGGGCGTGTTGTCCAGCTCGGTCAGGCCGAGCGACTGCGCCAACCGGCGGGCCGGGTCGATGGTGAGCACCACCGTCCGCCGGCCGTGCCGCTCGGCGGCCCGCAGCGCCAGCGCCGCGGCGGTGGTCGTCTTGCCCACACCGCCCGCGCCACAGCAGACCACGATCCGCACGCCCGGGTCGGCGAGGATCTGGTCGACGTCCAGCGGAGGCGCCGCGTCTTCGGAAGGCACCAATCGAGCGTATCGGTCCCGAGGGGCTCTCTGCTCCGTGCCGGCCGCAGGTGTGAGTCAATCCGCCCGGACGAGCGCCTCGGCGAGCGTCGCCAGCCCGGCCCGGTCGACCCCGTCGGGCAGCAGCGGCAGCTCGGTCAGGGGCAGCCCCAACTCCACCAGGTCACCGCGGAGCGAGTCCTCCAGCTCACGGCGTACCCGCTGGTCGCGAGCCTCGGCGGCGAGGCCGGTCACCGTCCGGGCGTCGGTGGACAGGCCGGCGGCGGCCAACCCGCGCTTCAGCTCGGCCGCGGTCACCGCGCGACCGGCCGGCACCGGCGGGCGGACGCCGTTCACGATCACCCGGCCGACCGGGAAGCCCAGTTGGGTCAGGTCGGCCACCGCGTCGAGCGTCTCCTGGACCGGCATCTCCTCCAGCAGCGTCACCACGTGCACCGAGGTCATCGGCGAGCGGAGCAGCGCGGAGACACCCTCGCTCTGGGTCTTGATCGGGCCGACCTTGGCCAACCGGGCGGTCTCCGCCGTGACGTTGAGGAAGCGGCCGATCCGCCCGGTCGGCGGGGCGTCCAGCACCACCGCGTCGTACGTCCGGCGTGACCCGCTGGTGCGGGTGGTGGCCTCCTTGACCTTGCCGGTGAGCAGCACGTCGCGCAGGCCCGGGGCGATGGTGGTGGCGAAGTCGATCGCGCCGAGCTTGCGCAGCGCCCGGCCGGCGGCGCCGAGCTTGTAGAACATGTCCAGGTATTCCAGGAGCGCCTCCTCGGCGTCGACCGCCAGCGCCCGCACCTCACCGCCGCCGGGGGCGTCGGTGAGGTGCCGCTCCTCGTAGGGCAGCGGGTCGGTGTCGAAGAGCTGGGCGATGCCCTGCCGCCCCTCGACCTCGACCAGCAGCGTGCGCCGCCCGTCGGCGGCCAGCCCGAGGGCCAGCGCGGCGGCCACGCTTGTCTTGCCCGTGCCACCCTTGCCGGTCACCACGTGCAGGCGGCCCCGCCATCTGCCGGCGGACTCGGCCGGCTGCTCACTCGCTGCCACCCGTCGAGCCTATCCAGCCGTGGGGCTCACCCCACCTCGCAGACCCACCAACCCGTCTTCCGCACCACGGTGAAGCGCAGCTCCTGGTCGGCGACCTTCTCGTCGGCAGTGGTCATGGTGACCCGGGTGGAGACCGTGGCACGGTCCCCGGTCTGGTTGTCGACGGTCGGGTTGGTCCAGCGGAACCGCGGGTTCTGGTATTGGGCGGCGTACTTCTGCACCTCGGTGACCTTGGCGGCGATCTTCTCCTCGTCGCGCGCCGCGGAGCAGACGAACGTGGCCGCCTTCTCGGCGTCCCGGTCCTGGTAGACGGCCTTGACGAAGCCGTCCACCGCCACCTGCGGCTCCTTCGCGCCCCGGCCCTCCTCGCCGTTGCGCAGGGCGAGGAAGGCGGCCGTGCCCCCGCCGCCACAGAGCAGCACCGCCGCGGCCAGCACGATCGAGGCGATCAGCAGGGTCGGGCGCTTGCGCTGCGGTGCGCCTGAGGGGTGTGGCGTGGGGCCCGGCGGCGTGCCGGTGAGCGGCGGCTGGCCGGGCCCGGCGGAGGCCGGTTGCGGGATGGGCTCACCGGGCGTGCCGGTGGCGCCACCGGCGGGTGGTTGGGTCATCGGTCTCCCCCGGGTTGCGGCGCGCCCGTCGCCGCCCCAGGCGACGGGCACGGGGTCGAGGTGGTGCGCGAGCGACCGCGCGCGCCCAGTCCGGAAGGGTAGCGGTCGGCGGGCCGCTTGCCAGCCCCGTATGGGCGGCGTGCCGAACGCGAGAACGCCGTCCCGTTCCCGACCAGCGTTGTGTCGCATATGTGACTTAACGTGATCAGCCATGCGCGTCCCGTTGTCGGGACGGTTGCCGCGTCCTACGTTCGTCGCGACGCGGTGGCCGGATCGGGGGACTCCGAGCCGCCCGATGGTGTTCCTGAGCAGGTATGACGCCCGGAGGCAGCGGATGCGCGACGCGGAGAACATGTCCCGAGCCCAGTTTCCCCCCGGCGACCGGGCGGCGCGGCCCGGCGACGCCGACGGCCCCGGCGCGGGCGCCTCGTTCAACGAGCGGTCCTACCGTCCCCCGGTCGAGGTGGTCCGGACGCTGGTCCGCCCGATCGGCCGGGGCCGGGACGAGGAGGAGCCCGGCTACGTCATCCACCTGCCGGTGCGGGTGCCCGACCTGGCGGCGGCCACCGCGCTCGCCAGCATCGTGGCCACCTCGCTGGGCTTCCTGGTCGAGTTGGACGCCGGCGAGACGACGGTCTCCACCGCGGACGACCAGAACAACAGGCACCGGGTCTTCTGCGACCTGCTGCTGGCCGACCGCAGCCGCTGCCCGCAGCGCTACGAGCACCTGGGCCCCTGCGGCGAGCCGCCCGCCCCGGAGCAGCGTCCCGCGACTGGCTGAGGTCGCCGGACCGTAGGCTGTGCCTGACCGAAGTCCACGCCAGGCAAGGGAGCCTTCGTCCGATGCAGAAGTGGGAATACGCCACGGTTCCGCTGCTGGTCCACGCGACCAAGCAGATCCTCGACAACTGGGGCGAGGACGGCTGGGAGCTGGTCTCCGTGGTGCCCGGCCCGAACCCGGAGCAGCTCGTCGCGTACCTGAAGCGCCCGAAGGGCTAGAACAGATGAGCAACGGACCCCACGCGAAGCTCGCCGAACTCGGTCTCGAACTGCCCGAGGTGGTGCCGCCGGTAGCCAGCTACGTGCCGGCCGTCCAGTCCGGGCAGCACGTCTACGTCTCGGGTCAGCTCCCGATGGCCGACGGCAAGCTGCTCGCCACCGGCAAGGTCGGCAACGGCGTCTCCGCCGAGCAGGCCAAGGACCTGGCGGAGCGGTGTGCGCTGAACGCCCTCGCCGCGATCGACACACTGGTCGGGCTGGAGAACGTGGTCAAGATCGTGAAGCTGACCGGCTTCGTGGCCAGCGCGACCGGCTTCACCGGTCAGCCCGCCGTGATCAACGGCGCCTCCGACCTGCTCGGCGCCGTCTTCGGCGAGGCCGGCCGGCACGCCCGCAGCGCGGTGGGCGTCGCCGAACTCCCCCTGGACGCCCCCGTCGAGGTCGAGCTGATCGTCGAGGTCGCGTAGCACCCCGTCCCCGCGATCTTGCAGATTGCGCCCCGGCACAAGCCCCGAACGAGGACAAACCCCGGGCCGGAACTGCAAGATCGCGGGGGATGGCGGGCGGGGTCGTACGATCGCTGCCATGGGTGGGCGTGTGACCGGGGCCGCAGGGGCGCTCGCGGAGGAACTGCCGGGGTGGGTGTCGCTTCTTCGTGCGCCCAATCCGGGGCCGATGACGCTCGACGGGACCAACACCTGGGTCCTGCGCGCCGGCCCGGACGCGCCGGCCGTGGTGATCGACCCGGGCCCGGCCGACGAGGGGCACCTGGCCGCCATCGCCGCGCACGGGCCGGTCGGGCTGGTGCTGATCACGCACGGGCACCCGGACCACACCGAGGGCGTGCCGCGGCTCGGCGAGCTGCTCGGCGGCGTGCCCGTCCGCGCCGCCGACCCGGCGCACACCGTCGGCGGCGCGCCGCTGACCGCCGGCACCCCGCTCGACGCGGGCCTCGACGTCCGGCTGGTGCCCACCCCCGGGCACACCGCCGACTCGGTCTGCTTCCTGGTCGAGCACGAGGGTGAGCGGGTGGTGCTGACCGGCGACACCATCCTCGGCCGGGGCACCACGGTGGTCGCCCACCCGGACGGGCACCTCGGGAACTACCTGTCGAGCCTGGAGCTGCTCGCCGCGTACCGGGGGATCCGGGCGCTGCCCGGCCACGGCCCGGCGCTTGCCGACTGCGGCGCGGCGGCCGAGTTCTACCTGGCCCACCGGCGGGCCCGGCTCGACCAGGTCCGCGCCGCCGTGGCCGCCGGCGCCACCACCGCGCCCGAGGTGGTCGCCGTGGTCTACGCCGACGTCGACAGGTCGCTGTGGTGGGCCGCCGAGTGGTCGGTCCGCGCCCAGCTCGAACACCTCGGAGTGGAGCAGCCGTGACCTGCCCGGTGTGCGGGACCGTCGCCGTGCCCGGCGCGCGGTTCTGCCACAACTGCGGCGCGGCGCTGCCGGCCGCCGCCACGCTGCCGGCCGCCGAGCGCCGGGTGGTCACCGTGCTCTTCGGCGACCTCTCCGAGTTCACCTCCTGGTCGGAGGACCTGGACCCGGAGCGGGTCGGCGCGGTCACCGACCGGGTGCTCGCCGCGCTGGCCGGCGCGGTCAAGACGTTCGGCGGGCACGTCGACAAGCTCACCGGTGACGGGATCATGGCGGTCTTCGGCGCGCCTGTCGCGCACGAGGACGACGCCGAGCGGGCGGTCCGGGCGGCGCTGTCCATGCAGCGGGCCGTCCGCCGGGTGCTCGACGACGAGCGGGGCGGCGGCGCGCCGCTCGGCCTGCGGGTCGGGCTCAACACCGGGGACGTCATCGCCGGCATCCAGGCCGCCATCGAGTACACCGTCATCGGCGACACGGTGAACACCGCCGCGCGGCTCGCCGACGCCGCCGCGGTCGGCGCGATCTACGCCGGGGCGCGGACCTCCACCGCGACCCGGCACGTCGCCTCCTGGCGGGCGCTGCGCCCGCTGCGGCTCAAGGGCAAGCGCGAGCCGGTCGAGGCGTACGAGCTGCTGGGCCTGCTGGACGCGCCGGGCACCCGGTCCGGTCTGGGCGACGAGGCGCCCTACGTGGGCCGGGAGACCGAGATCGGCCGGATGGCCGGCCGGCTCGCCGAGGTGATCGACCGGGGCGAGCCCCGGGTGCTGCTGATGACCGCCGAGGCGGGCATCGGCAAGTCCCGGTTCGCCGCCGAGGTGGAACGGCTCGCCGCCGGCTACGACGTCGGCGCCGGCCGGTACGCCGCGCACACCGGCGCCCGGGTGCTGTCGGTCCGCTGTGCCGCGTTCGGTGAACGGCGCCGGCTCGCGCCCCTGGCCGACCTGGTCCGGGCCGCGGTCGGCCTGCCCAACGACGCGGCGACCGCGGTCACCCGGCCGGCCGTCGAGGAGCGGCTGCGCCGCCTCGGGCAACGCCTCGCCCGGCTCCCCGGTGACCCGCCGCCGATCGCCGTGGACCAGCTCCTGGCCCTGCTCGGGTACGCCGAGCTGCCGCCCGCCGAGGACAGCGTCGAGTGGAACGCCGCCACCGCGCCACCGGACGCCGAGGCGGTGCCGAACGCGGTCGCGGACCTGCTCAGCGCGCTTGCCGGCGAGGCGCCGCTGGTGATCGTGGTGGACGACCTGCACGACGCCACCGCCGAGACGGTCAAGGCGCTCGCGCTGACCCTCAACCGGCTCGCCGGGCCGGTGCTGGTGCTGCTGCTCGGCCGTCCCGAGCTGGTGCGGACCGCCGGCGCGCTGACCCGGGTCGCGGACGCCGAGGTGCACGCGCTGCCGCCGCTGCGCGGCGCGGACGCGGCCCGGCTGCTCACCAGCTATCTGGCCGGGGGCAAGCTGCCCCAGGCCGACACCGACCGGCTGCTCGCCACCGCCCAGGGCAACCCGTTCTACCTGGCCGAACTGGTCACGCTGCTGATGGAACGCGGGGCGCTGACCGCCGGCCCGGGGCGGGGCGCGGACGTGTCCTGGCGGCTCGCCCCCGGCTCGCTGGGCAGCCGGCTGCTCTCCCGGGACCTGGCCGCCGTCCTCGCGGCGCGTATCGACGCGCTGCCGCCGGACGCCCGTTCGGTGCTGCGCGACGCCGCGGTGGTCGGTGACACCGCGGTCGCCGGCGCGCTGGAGGCGCTGCGCGAGCAGCGGGTCGGGCGGGACGGGCGGCCCGCCGCGGTGGCCGCGGTCGAGTGGGAGCGGGCCGTCGACGAACTGCTGCAACGCCGGATGCTGCACCGCACGCGCTCCGGGTTCGCCTTCGCGACCCCGCTGATGCGGGAGGCCGCGTACGCCGGGGTGAGCAAGGCCGAGCTGGCCGAGCGGCACGCCGCGCTGGCCCGCTGGGCCGCGCCGGAGAGCGTGTCGCCGGCGGGTGCCCCGGCGGGCGGGTTCACCGAGGCGGCCCGGGACGACTTCGTCGCCGAGCACGTCGAGCGGGCGACCGCGCTGGCCGACGCGGTGAAGCTCCGCCCGGACGCGGCGGCCCGCGCGGTCGCCGGCCTGGGCGTGGCCGCGCTGGGCCGGGCCGCCCGCCGGTCGTTGCGGCTGGGCGAGCCGGCGCTCGCCGTCGAGTACGCCGAGCGCGCGGCCGAGCTGGCCCGGGGCGCGGTGCCGCCGGCCGACCGGGTGGTGCACGCCCGGGCGTTGTTGCAGATCGGGCGCCCGGCCGACGCCCTCGCCTCGGCCGAGAAGATCGCCGCGAACGCCGGTGAACCGGCCACCCGGGCCGCCGCGCTGCTGCTGGCCGGGCAGGCCCAGCAGACCCTGGGCGACGCCGAGCGGGCCGAGCGCAGCTATCAGGAGGCGTTGCAGGTGGCCACCGACGCCGACCTGCCGACCGTGCGGGGCTCGGCGATGCGCCGGCTCGGCATGGCCGACTTCATCGCCGGCCGGCTGGGGCAGGCGAGCAGCCGGCTGGCCGCGTCCTACCAGGTCAGCCTCGCGGCCCGGGATCCGCGCGGGCAGGCCTGGTCGTTGCAGAACCTGGCCTGGGTGACCACCACCCGGGGCGACTTCGCCGGCACCGACGCGGTGCTCGGCCGGGCCGCCCGGCTCTTCGCCGAGCTGAAGGACCCGTACGGGCGGGCGTGGCTGCGCGGCACCACCGCGTTCGCCCGGCTGCTCGCCGGCCGGCTGCGGGAGGCGTGCCGGCTGGCCCGGGTGTTCCTGCCGTTCGGGGAACGGGTCGGCGAGGCGTGGGCGGTGGGCACGTTGCGGGCGGTCGAGGCGTACGCGACGGCCGAGCTGGGCGACCTGGCCGAGGCGGACCGGGCGGCGCGGCGGGCGTACCGGGACTTCGCCGAGGTGGGTGACGACTGGGGGCAGGGCTTCGCGCTCGTGGTGCGCGGTGTGGTGGCGCGCGGGCTGGGCGAGCCGGAACACGCCGCCGACCTGTTCACCGACGCCCTGGAATATGCCGACCGCACCACCCACCCGCTGCTCACCGGCATGGCCGGCACGCTGCGCGGCTTCGTGGCGCTGGACATGGGCGACTGCGAGACCGCCGAGCGGGAGGCGCGCGCGGTGCTGACCAGCGTGGAGCCGCACAACCCGCAGGCGCCGGCCCAGGTCGCGCCGCGGGTGCTGCTCGCCATGGCCCGGGTCGCGGCCGGTGACCCGGGGACCGCGGTGGGGTTGCTCGCCCCGGTCGCGACCGGGGCGGCCAACGCGCCCTCGCTGCTGTTCTCCCGGCGCCAGACGATGGCCCGGTACGCCGGCGCGCTGCTCGCCCACGGCCAGCGGGAGCAGGCGTTGGACTGGGCGCGGCGGGCGATCACCGCCCCGGCCGAGGACGTCCGCAGTCAGGTGGTGGCGCAGTTGGTGCTGGCCGAGGCGCTGGACGCCGTCGGCCGACGGGCCGAGGCGCTGGCCGGCGCGGAGGAGGCGGTGCGCCTGGCGTACGCCACCGAGCAGCGCAGCGAGCGGGCCGCGGCCGACGCGCTGCGGGCGCGCCTCGCCGCGGGCTGAGCGCTTCCGGTTCTGCCGGTTCCGGGGATGTGTTCCACGGTGCCGGCGGTTAGCGTGGGGCGGCGGTGCGCGTGGGCGATCACCGCCGGCGTTCGTGGGGAGGGACGATGAGGCTGCCGCGCTCCGGCGCCGGCTGGACGGTCGCGGTCTTCGGGCTGTTGGCGCTGCTGCTCGGCGCGCTGGGCCTGATCTGGCCGGAGACGCAGCTCCGCCTGCTCGGCTTCGAGGTGCCGGCCGAGCGCGCGCCCGGTGACTACACCGGCACGTTCCTCACCGCCGCCTCGATGGCCTCGTTCAACATGGGCGTCTACTACCTGCTCGCGGTCGCCACCGAGTGGCGGCCGTTCTACCGCTTCACGGTCTGGTTCCGGCTGGTCACGTTCACCGTGTTCACCATCGCGGTGCTCTCCGACGTGGCGCCGGGGCGGTTCTTCGGGGTGGCCGCGTGGGAGGGGCTGGGCGCGTTGGCGACCGCCGCCGGCCTGTGGTGGGACGCCCGCCGGGCGACAGCCGGTCCGACCGGCCCGAATGCGTCCGTGCCGGTGCCGGCCCCCGACGCGGCGCGCTGACCGACCGGGACCGTTGGGTATTTTCGAGCCGTGACCGAGACCCCGCCCGGCGCCCTGCGGCTGCCCATCGTGCCCGGTCTGACCGATCTGGAGGTTTTCGCCCGGGGTGGTTACGCCACCGTCTACCGGGCGACCCAGATCTCGGTGGGGCGGGAGGTGGCGGTCAAGGTCGAGAACCGGACGCTGGACAGCGAGCGCGACCAGGCCCGCTTCCTGCGTGAGGCGCGGGCCGCCGGTCGGATGTCGTCGCACCCGCACGTGGTCGACCTGTTCGACGTCGGGGTCACCGTCGACCAGCACCCCTATCTGATCATGGAACTCTGCGACGGCTCGTACGCGGAACGGATGCGCACCTCGCCGCTCGGCCCGGCGGAGACCCGCGACCTCGACGTGAAGATCGCCGACGCGCTGGCCCACTCGCACGCCGCAGGAGTGCTGCACCGCGACGTCAAGCCCGCGAACATCCTGCACTCCGAGTTCAACT
>NZ_JBITEP010000032.1:0-67703 GCF_044455315.1 Micromonospora sp. NPDC051300
AATCCGCGACGACATCCACGAAGCCTTCCTCAGCCTCGCCTGCTCCCTCATCTGCTGGCGCCAACTCCAACGCAACCAGAGTTAGGAGTTTTAAGCACACTACCGAGCGCCATTCTGGTCTACCGGGTCGGTCTCGGACGGGTCGACCGGGTCGACTATCAAGACGTACGTCAAGAACGTCCCCCCGAACGAGTGGGTGCCGAGCTGGCCGAACGCCTCGCTGAACGCCGGTGCCGTAGCCGTCAAGAGCTATGGCTGGTACTGGGCGCTGCACTCGACCCGAAAGACCTCCGGCGGACAGTGCTACGACATCCGTGACGACGCCACCGACCAGGTCTACCGACCGTCGTCGGCGCAGTTGTCGACCTCCGCCGCGGTGGACCGCACCTGGTCGACCCGGCTGACCCGCAGCGGCTACATCATGCAGGCGCACTACTGCGCGACCACAACTGCCTGCGGTGGTTGGGTGGACGGGGACTGGATGTCACAGTACGGCTCGCGTGACCCCGCGAACGCGGGCCGGACCTACCAGGCGATCCTGCGCTATTACTACAGGGACGCGACCGCCTCCTGACGCCGTCCGCCGACCGCGCCGCCCGCCGCAGGTCGCGGCGGCTGCACCGTAGCTTCACGAGCAGGACCGTGACCGCTGTGTGACCGCCGGGTGCCGTGAGCACCCCGGTACCGGCCGGTCCGACCGGTACCGGAGAGCGCCGGACAGATGACGCCGGTCAGCCCAGCCGCCACTGTTGGTTGCCACCGAGCGGACGACCACACTCCCAGATCTGCAACCTCGTCCCATTGGCCGTTCCGTACTCGAGGGCGTCCAAACACTTCCCCGAGCGTGGGTTCACGATCGAGCCGTCACCGTTGACGGTCCACTGCTGGGCGTCATTGTTCAGACATGTCCAGAGCTGCACGACGCTGCCGTTGGCGGTACGTCCGCCCGAGACGTCCAGGCACTTGCCGGAATCGACGCCGACGAACGTGTTGCCGACGCGACGCCACTGCTGATTGCCGTTGTTCGGGAAGCAGTCGTAGAGCTGCACCGGGGTGCCGTCGGCCCTACCCCAGCCGGCCACGTCGACGCAGCGGTTGGCGGCCACCCCACGGATGACGGACGTGCCGCCCCCTCCTCCGCCACCGGTGGCGTCGCCGTTGATGTTGAAGTCGAAGAGGTTGACCGCCAGGCCCGCACCGCCGATCCAGGGCTCGAAGCCGGCCTGCACGCTCGTCATGTACCAGTTCGTGTCGATCTTTCCTCGACCGACGGAGTCATTGATAAAGGACTTCAGGCTGAAGTTCGCGAACGTGTTGCTCGGCGTGGTCCGCACATAGGAGATGACGTTCCAGCCGATGTTGCCGAACCACACGTCCCAGGTGCCACCCTCGATGGTGACGGTGGCGACACGGCTGCCGATGGGCTGTGGGCGGCCGCGGTGGTTGGTCCAGATCATCAGTTCGGCGCCGTAGTTCTGCCCGGCCGGGTTGGGGTTGGCGTCGAACCACAGGTCGAAGGCCGCGTCCCACTCACCGGAGTCGGGGGTGTTGATGTTGAACGTAGCTCTCGGGTTGGTCAACCCGGCCACTCGGGCCGGCAGGCCGCTGTTGGCGGTGCAGGCGCCGTAGTGGCAGCCGGCGTAGATGGACGGATAGGAGGCCGGCGGGCCACTGGTGGAGTTGTTGTGGTCGGCTCGGGTCACTGTGAAGCCGGCGTTCGACACGTCGATGCACTGGGTGGTGCTGGCGCCCCAGCGGTTGTTCTGCACGATGTACCGACCGCCCTGGACCTGAGCGGTGGCGTACTGGTCGCACAGCAAGGGGGCGGCGCTGGCCGGGGCCGTGCTTACTGCCAGCAATGCGGTGGCCGCGGTGACCACCAGCCCGGCGGCGGCGGCGAGTGGGCGGGATCGCCAGTTCATCGGATCCTCCTCGGTAAGAGCGGGGCGTCGCGGTGGAATGCGGATGGTTCAGGGAGCGAGTGGGCCGCTGGGCTGCCAGACGGTGTCGTCCTCGAAGTCGACCGGATTGTCGAAGGCGTTGCCGCCTCCGGGTTCGGTGACGTATCCGGCAGCGTCGTAGTGACGCAGGTAGCGGTCGGTCAGGTTGGCTGAGCGGAGGCGGACTCCGCCCGGGGTGCTCTCGGGGCAGAACGTGGCGTCGGCGCGGAACAGCGCGGTGTCGGTGAAGCTGTCCAGCCGTACCCGGAAGTCGCGGTGCCGCAGGTAGGCGCCGGAGACGTTGACGGCCGCCAGGGAGACGCAGTTCGGGTCCGCCAGACCCGGCTGAACGCGGAACGTCGCGTCCCGTCGGTCGGACTCGGCGGCGCCGGCGTCGAGCACCGACGTCACCGCGAGGAAGTTGCGATGGCGCAGGTACCGGTCGGTGAAACCGGGCGTGGTCACCCGCAGGGAGACCGTGCCTCCGGGCCGCAGTTGCGGCGGGTGATCCACCGCCGGGACGTAGGGGAAGCGTTGTGCGGCGAGGCCGTTGCAGTCCCACAGTTGTAAGCGGGTTCCGTTGGCGGTCGCGCCGCCGGGTGCGTCGAGACACCGGCCGGAGTTCGG
This sequence comes from Micromonospora sp. NPDC051300, assembly GCF_044455315.1. NCBI lineage: Bacteria > Bacillati > Actinomycetota > Actinomycetes > Micromonosporales > Micromonosporaceae > Micromonospora > Micromonospora sp. NPDC051300. Next base: position 2,568 of record NZ_JBITEP010000032.1, read on the forward strand.
GTTGACCAGTGCGTCGCCGCGGCGCAACCACTGTTGGGCCGGTGAGCCGTTGCAGTCCCAGATCTGCAGTCTGGTGCCGGCCGCGGTTGCCGCCCCGGGGACGTCCAAACAGCGTCCCTGAGCGCCGACCGACCCGTCGGGGCGCAAAGTCCACCGCTGCACCGGCGCGTCGTTGCACTGCCACAGTTGCACGTCGGCACCGTTGGTGGTGCCGCCGCCCGCGACATCGACGCAGCTCCCGGCGCCGCCCGCGAAGCGACCGGGGCGTGCGGAACTCGGCGGCAGAAGCGCCGAGGCCGAGTAGGCGCGACAGGTGCCGTCGGCAGCGTCGTCGGTGCTGACCTGCAACAGCGAGGAGCCGTCGGCGGATGGCACCAGGGTGGGGCTGTAATTGGGGCAGACGCCCGGGCGCGCGCCTGGCACCGCCACCGGGACGGGTGCCGCGTACCAGGCGCCCCGACCGTTGTCCAGGTTGACGAACAGCGCCCGGCCGTTGAGCGCGGCATCGGTGCCATCGGCGTTACGGACGCGCTGCGCCACCAGCAGCGCACGGCCGGTCGCGGTGGTGGCGAGCGTGGGAGTGGCGGTCAGATAGCGGCCGTCGGCGGTCTGGACCAGGGGGTCGAGCCGGGCCGGGTCACCCCAGGTCGTTCCGTCCACGGAGGTACGGGAGCGCACCGCGCAGTCGTACTGGCCGCCGAAGCCACACACCTCGTACGCGAGCAGGTAGGTGCCGTTGGGCATCCGGCGTACGGCGGGCATGCCGGGGCGGTGCCCCGGCTGTGGTCCGGTCACGATCGGCGACCGAGGTGACCAGGTGAGCCCGTCGGCGCTGATGGCTTGCACGAGGACCTGGCTGCGGCCGGGCTGGCTCTCGTCGGCGAGGTGCGCGACGAGCTGTCCGGCCGCGTCGACGAAGAACTCTGGCTCCCACAGCCCGCCGGCGTTGCTCGACTGGGCGACGGTGGACAGGTAGCGCCAGGTGCGGCCCACGTCGTTGCTCGCCCAGACGCGGATCGACATGCGCCTGTCGACCCCGCCGTCCTGGCCGAGGCTGCCGGCCCAGAGCAACGTGCCCGCGGGCAGTCCGCCGAGCGGTCGCGGCAGCTCGAACAGCGTGGTGCAGCACAGGCCCTGCCGAGCCACCGGGTCGGTGACCGCGCCGACGCGACGGAAGGGACCGTCGGCAATGCTCTCGTAGATGCCCGCGACCGGTCCGCCGGGCGCGAACTGCGTGACGGTGAGTATCACCCGACCGCTCGCGGCACCGGAGCTGGCAAGCCGTACCGCACGCGGATAAAGGGCGGCCTGGCTATCGACCGGCGCCCCGCTCGCGGCCACGGCCGGGCGGGTGGTCCCCGGTGCGGTGAGCGTGGCGACGACGCCGGCGAGGGCCACGACGGTGACCACGACGAGGCGAGCGGCGACCGGTCCGGTTCGGGAGCGGTTTACTCTGCGGTGTCGGCCGGCCAGCCGTTCCGGGGCCGGGCTCGTGGAGATCAGTTCGACGGACTTCGCCCGTTCGGGCGCGGGTTCAATGCCGCCGGGCAACAGCGGTCGTCCTGGGGTCATGGTCTCTCCTGGTGGTGGCCCGCGCTCCCGGCGAACTGCCGCCGGCCGGCTCCGATCCCTCCGCCGCCCGGTGACGGAGGGATCGGAGCCCGCGCGAGGATGTTCTGGCTCGAACGTCACAGCAACACTGTCATCGACAGAATCTGATGCCTATCCTCGTCCGAGCCAGTGTTTTCGAAACACCGCTCTGCCGTCAGAACCCGGCCAATTCACCCATGCGGTGCCATCGGGTCGCTCCGCCTCGTCCGGCAGGCTAGGGCGCCGCCCCGTACGTCGTCCGGTCGAAGTCGGCGTACGCGTCACCGCCGGTCAGGTCCTGGACCCAGAGACCGAAGAAGGCGCCCGTGAAGCCCCACACCTCGGGCACGCCGTCGACGATTTCGGTGGCGTACTCGTCGGAGAGAATGGTCGCGTCGAACGTGTCCGGCCACCAGGTCGGAGCTGTCCCCGGTGCCCCGTAGGCGAAGCGCAGCTCCGGCCCGTCCAGCGCGGCGTGCAGCTCGACCGGCCCGCGCACCGGCATCGGCCGGTCCAGACGGCGCAACCGTCCGCGCCGGCAGATCAGCACGTCGGCCACCACGCCGATGCCGTCCTGGCAGGTGAGGTGGGCGTAGTACCAGTTGCGGGTGTTGTAGTAGGCGACCACACCGGCGAGATGCTGGTACGACCGGGGCACAAAGTCGACCACCGCCGAGAAGGTGGCGCGTGGGTGGTCGACCCGCCGGGCGACCAGGCTCACCCGGTGCCGCGACGACGGCGACTGGCCCCCCGCGAGCCGCAGGTGGCCGGGGCGGCTGGTCAGCGACAGCCAATCCGGCGACGGCGGCCGGCGCAGAGTGCTCCAGGCCGGGCCGAGCCGATCGGCGTCGAAGTCGTCGGTCTTCGCCGCCTCTCGCCACGGGCGTGTGGCGAGTCGAGGGCCGGGCACCCGCTCGTGTGGAATGCCGCCCTCGATGCGCGGCCAGCCTGCCACCGTCCACTCGACGCGCTGCAGCGCGGTCTCCCGACCGAGGACGCACGCGCCCCGGCGACCGAGTGGACGCGCGGTGAGGTGCGCCAGGTACCACTCGTCGTTCGGAGCGGCGACCAGACTGCCGTGGCCGGCTTTCTGCAGGGGCAGATCCGGGCGATGGGTCGAGGTGAGCATCGGTCCGTTCGGGTCCGCCAGGTACGGGCCGGTCAGCGAGCGGGAGCGGGCCACGGTCACCTGATGCTCCCAACCGGTGCCCCCCTCGGCGGTGACCAGGTAGTACCAGCCCCCCCGGCGGTACAGGTGCGGCCCCTCCGTGAAACCGGCCGGCGTGCCCTCGAAGAGAGTGATCGGCTCCCCGACCAGGACACGGCGGTGTCGGTCGTACTCCTGCGCGATGATCCCGCCGGCCCAGGACCGGCCCGGCCGCCAGTCACAGGCGTTGGACAGCAGCCAGCTGCGGCCGTCGTCGTCGTGGAACAGCGAGGGGTCGAAGCCACGAGCGTGCAACGGCACCGGATCGGACCACGGTCCATCGATCGACGGTGCGGTGGTGACGAAGTTGGGGGTGTCCCAGAATCCACCGGTATACCCGTCGACGTCGGTGAACACCAGGTGAAACTCGCCGTCGACATGGGACAGGCAGGGCGCCCACACCCCGCCCGAGTCCGGACAGCCGGTCAGGTCCAGCAGGCGCCGGTCGGTCAGCAGACCACCAAGCGGACGCCAGTGCACCAGGTCGCGGGAGTGGTGCACCCGTACCCCCGGGTACCACTCGAACGTGGAGGTGGCGAGATAGTAGTCGTCGCCGACCCGCAGGATCGACGGATCGGGGTGGAAGCCGGGCAGCACCGGGTTGCGGATCAGAGCCGTGTCCTCGCCGGCGGGTTCTGGTCGGCCGGGCGCGAGCAGTTCCGTCATCCCTTGACCGCTCCCTGCATGATTCCGCCGACGATTTGTCGGGCCAGTAGGACGAAGACCACGAGCACCGGAAGCACGCCGAGGGTGGCGCCGGTGAGCATCAGGGCGTAGTCGGTGTAGTAACCGCTGGCGAGCACCGACAGCGCCACCTGGACGGTCGGGTTCTCCGGGTTGAGCACCACCAGCGGCCAGAAGAAGTCGTTCCAGGCTGTCATGAAGGTGAACAGGCCGAGCACCGCCGCGGCGGGCCGGATCGCCGGAAGAACGACGTGCCAGAACACCCGGATCAGACTGCACCCGTCGACCCGCGCCGCCTCGACGAGTTCCGCCGGCACCGTCTCCTCCACCGCCTGTCGCATCCAGAAGACACCGAACGCGGAGACCAACGCGGGGACGATGAGCGCCTGCAACCGACCGGTCCAGCCCAACTCGGTCATCAGCAGGTAGAGCGGGATGATGCCGAGCTGGGTCGGCACCATCATGGTGGAGATCACCAGCACGAGCAGGGCGTTGCGGCCCGGGAAGCGCAGGCGGGCGAACGCGAAGCCGGCGAGTGAGGCGAAGAAGACGTTACCCACCGCGACGGAGGTGGCGACCAGGAACGAGTTGGTCAGCGCCACCCCGAATTCGGAGCTGTCGAAGACCCGGGCGATGTTGTCCAGCAGGTGCCCACCGGGTGTCAGCGGTGGGGTGGCGTTGCCGATGACGCTGTTGTCGTTGCTGGCGACCACGAAGGTCCAGTAGAGCGGGAACATCGAGGCCACCAGCACGGCGGCGAGGAACAAGTAGATCAATTTCCCGGGCCGGCGGCCGCGCGAGTAGCGGCCCGGCCGGGCCGCGAGGGGGGGCGCGGCACCGACACGCGTGGAGGTCACCATGGTCGTCTTCCCTTCACCGGCTCGCCACCGAGCGCCGGACCGCGAGGAAATTCACCAGCGCGAACACGGCGATGAGCAGGAACAGCAGCCAGGCGACCGCGGAGGCGGAGCCGGCGTCGAAGAGCGTGAAGCCCTTTTCGTAGAGGTACATGGTCACGGTCTGGAACTGGCGGTCCGAACCGCCGTTGGGCTCACCCTGGCCGTCGAAGAGCAGTGGTTCGGCGAACAACTGCAATCCCCCGATTGTCGACACCACGGTGGTGAACAGGATCGTCGGCCGAATCATCGGGACCGTGACGTGCCAGAACGCCGACCAGGCCGAGGCGCCGTCGAGCCGGGCCGATTCATAGAGATCGGCGGGCACGGCTTGCATGGCGGCCAGGTAGATCAGCGCGTTGTAGCCGGTCCAGCGCCAGATGACAATCATGCTGATACCCAGGTGCGCGGACCACTTCTCGGCCTGCCAGTTGATCGGCTCGATCCCGACGAAGCCGAGCAGCCAGTTCGCGATCCCCGCGTCCTTGCCGAAGACCTGCGCGAAGACCAGCGCCACGGCGACCACCGAGACGATGTTGGGCACCAGCACACCGGCCCGCCAGAACGTCCGAGCGCGCAGCGTGGTGTTCAGCGCCGACGCGAGGCCGAGGGCCAGCAGTAGTTGCGGCACGGTGGAAATGACGAACAGGCTCAGGGTGTTGAACAGCGCGTTCCAGAAGTCTCCGTCGGCGAGCAGCGTGCGGTAGTTCTGCACACCCGTCCAGCCGCTGTCGCCGTTGATCAGATGCCAGTCATGCAGCGACATCCAGAACGTGGCGAGCAGGGGGAACAGCCCGAAGACTCCGAACAAAACGAAGAACGGCGCGATGAACAGGTACGGGGTCGTCCGGCGGTCCAGCACGTCGGCCAGCGTGCGGCGCCGGGGCGCAGGAGGTGGGGCCGCGGGTCGGTGCCGGGCGGCCCGGCGGAGGCTCACGTCGGTGGTCATGTCAACTCCGAGGGTTCGCGTCGGCGCGGGTGGCACGGGGGTGTCCGTGCCACCCGCGGTCGACAGCCGATCAGCCGAGGGTCTTCCGGGCCTCACCGAGCGCGGCCTGCCAGGCCTCGTCGGGTGACTGCTTGCCCTGCTCGACGCGGGCCAACGCGCGTCCGAAGACCGGCCGGACGTCGCCGTCACGGGTGCCGCGGTAGTTGGGGCGCAGGCTCTCACCCGAGCGGGCAAAGATCTCCCCCACCGGGGCGTTGTTGAAGTACTCGTTGCGGAAGTCGAGCACCGCCGGGTCCTTCAGCGGGCCGGGCTGCGAGGGCAGACTTCCGACGTTCTGGAAGATCTTGGTTTCCGACTCCGGTGAGGTGAGGAACTTCGCCAGCTCGTAGGCTTCCTTGGGGTGCTTGCCCTGCTTCGGCACCGTCAGGAATGATCCGCCCCAGTTGCCGCCGCTGCCAGGCACCTTGGCGATGTCCCACTTGCCGGCGTTCGCCGGCCCGGAGCCGTCCTTGATCAGGCCGAGCATCCAGCTCGGGCACGGCAGCGTGGCGAAGGTGCCCTGCTTGAATCCAACGTTCCACTGCTGGCTGAACGGGTCGAGCTGGGCCGACATGCCCTTGCCGCTGGCTGCTGCGGCGACCGCGGCGAAGGTGTCCCTGATCTGCGGGTTCGAGTCGCCCACGTAGGTGTCGTCGGGGTTGAAGTAGCCGTACGGTAGCTGATTGATCATGGCGCTGTAGACGTTGCCGGCGCTGTCGAACCACTTTGCCTTGCCGCCGGCGGCGACGAACCGCTGGCCGACAGCGAAGTAGTCGTCCCAGCTCGTGTAGAGCTTGGACACCTCGTCACGGCCGGTCGGCAGCCCGGCGGCCTTGAACAGGTCCGCGCGGTAGCACAGCGCCAGACCGCCCATGTCGGTGCCGAGGCCCATCACGAACGCGCCACCCTCGGCGACACCCTGCTCCCACTTCCACGGCAGCCACTGGCTCTTCAGGTCCGCCGCGCCGTAGTCCGCGAGGTTGACGAACTTGTCCTTGGACTGCCGGAACTGCGGCAGGAAGCCCTCCTCCACCGCCTCGACGTCGGCCGCGCCGGAGCCGGCTGCCAGCCGGGTGGCGAGTTGCTTGTGGTGCGGGTCGAACTCCGCCTTGCGGATCTTCACTTCGATGTCCGGGTGCGCGGTCATGTATTCCTTGGCCAGGGGCTCGTACCCGAAGTCACTGAACACCGCGACGGTGAGGGTGGTCTTGCCACCCGAGCCGCCGTCGCCGCCGCCGCAACCACTCACCGCCACGGCTAGCACGGCGGCGGTCAGCCCGGCGGCCAATCTGATGCCCGCGGCTCCGCGACGGGGCGGGGTGCGCCAAGGCGCCATCGTTGCCTCCTCCATGATCGGGCCAGCCGGCCCGCAACACACTTCTGGTGGGGTCCGCCCGGCACCGTCCCGCGGCGAGCGCGAACGGTCCGGTCGTGCCGTCGCCAGACGGGCGGCGGCGGCACCGGTGCGGTGCGACACAACGTAGGGCGGGTCGAAACATCGACCAACAAGTTTCGAAACATGTAGGAAACTGTGACCTCGGCGGGGGCAGACTGGCCGGACGCGGCGCACCACCGGGCACCGCGGCGAGAGGGAGGCACCGTGGGAGGCACATCGGCTGCTCCGGCGTCCCGGTGCACGCTCGCGACGATCGCTCGGGAGGCGAACGTCTCGGTGCCCACCGTCTCCAAGGTGCTCAACGGGCACAGCGACGTCGCACCGACGACCCGGGCGCATGTGGAGCGCCTGCTCACCCTGCACGGCTACCAGCGGCCCCGGGTGCCGCGGCGGACCAGCCGGCGAGGAGATCTCCTCGATCTGGTGATCAACGAGCTGGACAGCGCATGGGCGCTGGAGATCCTGACCGGGGTGGAGGAGGTGGCCGAGGAGGTCAACATGAGCCTCGTCGTCTCGGCCGTGCACAACCGGGCCAGCCTGACCCGACGCTGGCTGGACTCGCTGATCTCCCGCGGCTCGCAGGGGGCCATCCTGGTGCTCTCGGAACTTGCTGAGGAGCAACGCGCCGAGCTGGCCCGGCGGACGCTGCCGTTCGTCGTGGTCGACGGGGTCAGCCTGCCGCCGCCGGAGGTTCCCTCGATCGGGGCCACCAACTTCGGTGGCGGCTATGCCGCCACCGAACATCTCCTCGCTCTGGGTCATCGCCGGATCGGTGTGATCGGCGGTCCGGAGCAGATGTTGTGCACCCGGGCCCGGGTCGCCGGTTACCGGGCCGCGCTGGAGGCGTCGGGCCTGCCCGTGTGCCGTGAGCTGGTTCGCTACGGCGACTTCCACCACGCTGGCGGCCTGGCCGCCGCCCAGCGCCTGCTCGCCCTGCCGGAGCCGCCGACCGCCATCTTCGCAGGCAGCGACCAGCAGGCCACCGGCGTCTACGAGGCGGTGCGGCAGGTCGGGCGCAGCATCCCGCACGACGTCAGCGTGGTGGGCTTCGACGACCTGAACTTCGCCCAGTGGACCGCTCCCCCGCTGACGACCGTGCGCCAGCCACTGCGGGAGATGGGCGTCACCGCCGCCCGCACGCTGCTGCGCATCATCGGTGGCCAGCGACTCGACACCCATCGCATCGAGCTGGCCACGACGCTGGTCGAGCGGGAGAGCACCGCTCCCCCGCCACCGACCTGACCCGGGCCACCGGCTCGCGCCCGGCGGCCCGGGTCACGCCGTCAGACCACCTGCCACCGCTGATTGGACTGGTTCGTCCCGCAGGCCCAGATCTGCAACCGGGTGCCGTTGGCGGTGCCCCACCCGGCCGCATCGAGACACCTGCCGGAGTTCGGGTTGACCAAGGTGCCGTCGGGGTTGACCAGCCACCGTTGGGCGGCGCTGCCGGCGACGCAGGTCCACAGCCACACCTGACTGCCGTCGGCGGTACCGACCCCACGGACGTCGAGGCACTTGCCGGACCCGGTGTTGACGAAGGTGTCACCGGCCCGGCGCCAGCGCTGGGCGCCGTTGCCCAGGCAGTCCCACAACTGCACCGCGGTACCGTCCGCCGTGCCGCCGCCGGCCACGTCGACGCAGCGCCCGCTGCCGGCGCCGACAATCGCCCGGTCGGTGCCGCCGGTGCAGCGGGTGACGAAGTTACGCTCGGTCAGCCCCCGGCAGAACGAGGCGCGCGCCTCCGCGTAACGGGACAGCCGGCCGTCGACGAACCAGGTCGAGTTGACCGGGAAGTCGAAGGATCCGTCGTCCACGCCGTCCCAGCCGAAGCGGAAGTCGAGGTTGATGTAGACGGCGGCGCGGATCACGCCGCGCAGGTCGTAGCTGCCTGACATGTTCGGAATCGGACCCACGTAGTCCATCAGCGAGAACAGCCGCCGAACCCACAGATCGCCGCGCTGGGCTTCCAGACCCGCGGTGTCGGCGCCGTTGTCGGTGAAGTTCATCATCCCGGCCTCCGAGACGATCATCGGCTTGCCGTGGTCCTTGGCGAACTTCATCATCTTCAACACGTTCGCGTCGTGGTCCCAGTTGCGCCACACCGCTGCCGGATTGCCGGCCGTGTCCGTGCCGACGTAGGCGTTGCGGCACTGCGAGGCCGCCGTGTCGTAGTTCTGCGGTGGGGTGCCGTTGTAGAGGTAGCCGTTGTCGTAGATCGGCAGGCACAGCTCGTGGGCGAAGACCGAGACGCCGATCCAGTCGGTGACCGCGTCACCCGGGTAGAGCTTCTCGAACTCGCCCCGCACCGGGTGGAACACGTAGGTGACGTTGTCCTGTCGCTTTGCGGCGTTGATCAACGAGCGCACCTTCGCGAACGCGTTCCGGTAGGACGCGCACGAGGCGTCGGTGCAGTGGTAGAACGACGACACCTCGTAGTCGACGCGGAGGAAGAACTTCGCCGCGGGGTACTGATTGACGAAGGCGATCAGGTTGCCGAACTGGGCGTCGTGACGCCCGTCGGCGATCTCCTGGGTCACCGCGCGCGAGCGGGCCGCCTTGGTGTTCTCGTCGCCGCCGGTGTAGCCGGGCGGGTTGTCCTTCCAGGAGATGCCCACCTGGACCATCCGGCCCTGCTGAGCGAGTTGGGTGGCGTGGTCGCGGTGGCCGGGATTGACCCAGGTGCCGGACCTCACCTCGTAGTACACCGAGCCGCCGGACGGCGGTGCGGCGAACGAGGTGTAGTCGTTCCAGGCGGCGGCGGTGGACTGGCCGACGAACAACAGTCGGCCGCCATCGGCCGGGAGGAACGTCGCGGCCGACGCGGGGGTGGACGGGGACAGCACGGTGACGAGGCCGACGACCATCAGCAGGGCCGCGAGCATCGACAGGGCACGGGTACGTGACATGGGCGAACGCTAGGCAGCCAGCCGCCCGGAGGTCGACAGTTTTCGATAATCGAATGTTGCCGGCGTGTTTCGAAACGTCGGGACTTTCGATCGAAACGTCGTTACATTCCGGCCGTCGTTCCCACGCCGGACCGCTTCGGCGCGAGAACGGCGCCCCCCACCACCTCCGAACCAGGGAGCTTCGATGCGGACCATCCGCTCGACCGGCGGCGCACGCCGGTCCCGTACCCTGATACGCGCCGCGCTCGCCCTCGTCCTCGCGACGACGGCGAGCATCGGTGGCCTGATTCCCGCGCCCCCCGCGAGCGCCGCGGTCAGCGGCCGAAACCTTCCCGCCGACGGGAAGGTCCGCCTGTTCATGGGGCAGGACTCAAGCACGTTGGCCGACTACAAGCGCGACGTCCTGGACACCGACCCGACCGCACCGCGCCCCGGCGGGGTAACCCTGTACACCAACCTGCTGCTGGGCGGGGACCCACCGCCGCTCGCCGGTTTCTACGGCCCGGCCAACTGGGGCTCGGGCACTGTCGACTTCCCGGCCACCCTCGCGCAGTACCCGAACGCGGCGCTCGCCGTCGGCCTCTACCTGTCCGACGCCAGCACGGGCTGCAACAACCAGCCCCTGCGCGCCATCATCGGTCGCCCGGACGCCGACGTGGTCAACCTGACCGCCGGTTACCGGCAGAAGGTCGACGAGATGGTCACCTGGCTCAAGAACACCGGGCGAGAGGTGTTCCTGCGCATCGGCTACGAGTACGACGGGCCATGGAACTGCTACAACGCCGACTTCTACAAGGAGGCCTTCCGCTTCATCAAGGGTCGCATCGACGCGCTGGGCGCGACCCGGGTCGCCACCGTCTGGCAGTCCGCCGGTTGGCCGATCGACGAGCACACCGACCACCCGGAGTGGAACTACGTGGTCACGGCCGCCAACCACTTCGATGCCTGGTACCCGGGCGACCAGTACGTCGACTGGGTCGGGCTGTCCGCGTTCTACGGCGCCACCTACCAGCGCTACCAGTGGTCCTGCCGCGCCCCGAACACCTCGCCGAGAGCGTTGCAGGACCGGGCGCTGAACTTCGCCCGCGGGCACGGCAAGCCGGTCATGATCGCCGAGGCCGCGCCGCAGGGCTTCACCACCGGCGCCAAGACCTCAAGCTGCATCTTCGCGAAGAACCCGCAGCCAATCAGCGCGACAGCGCTCTGGGACACCTGGTACGCCGACTTCTTCGGCTACGTCAACGCCAACACCGACGTCATCCGGGCCGTCGCCTACATCAACACCAACTGGGACGCCCAGACGCAGTGGCAGTGCAACGGCGCTCCCGCAGGCCAGCCCGGCTGCGCCAACGGTTACTGGGGCGACTCACGTATCCAGGCCGATCCCACCATCCGCAGCCGGTTCCTCACCGAGATCCGCAAGTCGATCTACGTCGGCGGCGCCACCGCCACGAGCACCGTGATCCGCGGGCAGGGCAGCAACCGCTGCCTCGACGTGGCCGGAGGTGGCACCGCCGACGGCACCAACATCATCCTCTGGGACTGCTGGGGCGGCGCGCCGCAACAGTGGCGCCGCTCCGGCGACACCTTCGTCAACCCCCAGTCCGGCAAGTGCCTCGACGTGCGCGGCAACGGCACCGCCAACGGCAGCGAGGTCTGGCTCTGGACCTGCATCGCCGGCAGCGGCGCCCAGCGCTGGGTCCAGCAGAGCAACGGCACGCTGCTCAACCCGCAGTCGGGCAAGTGTCTGGACGCGGACGGCTGGGGCACCGCCAACGGCACCGAGCTGATCATCTGGGCGTGCGGCGCGAACCAGTCGAACCAGATCTGGCAACTGGGCTGATCCGCGGGGCGGGTCCCTGCTGCCCGGCAGGGACCCGCTCCCGTCACCGGGCAGGACCGGTGCTCTCCCGCTCGACCAGATGAAACGCGGGTTGCATGTGCGTCGGTGGGCCGGCCTCGCCCTCGATCCTGGCCACCAACCGCCGGACCGCCAGCCGGCCGATCTCCCGCTTGTCCGGGGCGATGGTGGTCAAGGTGGGGTTGCTGAAGCGGCCCTCCTCGATGTCGTCGATGCCGGCCACCACGACGTCGGCCGGCACGTTGACCCGAGCCCGGGTGAGCGCTCGGAGGGCCCCGATGGCGGTCAGGTCGTTGTAACCGAGCACCGCGTCGGGGGGATCGTCCAGGCTCAGCAGGTGACGCATGGCGCGCTCGCCGTCCGCCCGGCCGAACTGCTCGGTGGGTGCGACGAGGCGTTGGTCGAACGGGAGCCCAGCCGCGGCGAGCGCCTCCCGGTAGCCACGGATGCGCAGGTGGGCGGACTGCCGGTCGTCCCCGGGCGGCGCCCCGACGAAGGCGATCCGCCGACGCCCCAGCCCCACCAGGTGCGCGGTCGCCGTCCGGCTCGCCGCGACGTTGTCGATGGCGATGTGGTCGTACGGCACGTCGTAGACGCCCTCACCGATCAGCACCAGCGGCAACTGGGCCCGGCGGCCCACCACCTCCTCGCGGCCGATCGCCACTGGGCTGAGAATGAGGCCGTCGATGATGTGCCGCTGCGCGCCGTCCAGCAGCGTCAACTCCTCGGCACGGTCGCCGGCGGTGTTCTCCATCAACAGCGTGTACCCGAGATCGGCAGCCTCCCGCATGGCCACGTCGGCCAACTCGGCGAAATACGGGTTGGTCAACTCCGGGATGGCCAGGGCGATCAACCCGGTGCGACCGCGGCGCAGGTGCCGCGCGCTCAGGTTGGGGCTGTAGCCCAACTCGTCGATGGCCCGCTGAACGCGCTGCCGGGTGCTCTCCCCCACCGGCCGGTAGCCATTGACTACATTGGATACGGTCGCGAGCGAGACCCCCGCCTGCTTGGCGATGTCCTTCAGGCTCACACCCATACGCCATCCCTCCCGCCCGCACCGCCGACCGACTCCCGGCCCGCCCTCATCGCAGCCGCCGGATCCGGCTGAGATAGGTCTGCGTCACGACGACAACCACCAGGAACACTCCGCTCACCACCGACTGCAGCGAGGAGGTGAGGTTACCGATCTGGTTGATGACGTTCTGGATGACGCCGAGCAGCAGCACCCCACAGAGACTTCCGCTGACGCTCCCCGCGCCGCCGATCAGCAGCGTCCCGCCGATGACCACCGCCGCGATGGCGTCCAGTTCCAGGCCGACACCGAGGATGGTGACGCCGGAGCCGAGCCGGGCGGTGTTCAGCACGCCCGCGAGGCCGGCCAGCAAGCCACTGAGCACGTAGGTGAGAACTTTCACCCGCGCCACCGGCAGCCCCATCAGCGACGCCGCTTCCGCGTTGCCGCCCACGGCGAACACCGCCTGACCGTAGCCGGTGCGTTGCAACAGCAAAGCGCCCAGCACGCAGAGCACGGCGGCGACGAACACCGGGTATCCGACGCCGAACAGGGTGCCGCGACCGACGTCGAGCAACGCCGCGTTCTTCGGCACGAGGTAGGTCGTCGCCCCCTCGCCGGTGATGGCGAGCAGCAGGCCGCGGGCGCCGAGCAGGCTGGCCAGCGTGACGATGAAGGGTTCGAGGCCGGTACGGGCGATCACCAACCCGTTGAGCAGCCCGATCCCGCCGCAGACGGCCAGTGGCACCAGCAGCGCCGCCACGGTGCCGTGCGGCGACGCCCACGCCGCCAGCACCCCGCCGAGGGCGAAGACGGAACCGACCGACAGGTCGATGCCGCCACTGATGATCACGAAGGTCATGCCGAGCGCGACGATGGCGAGCGTCGCCGACTGGATGGCGATGCCGGTCAGGTTGTCCGGGGTGGCGAACGCGGGAAAGAGCATCGCCGAGACGGCACAGGCGAGCAGGAGGACGGCCGGCGCCCCGTGCCGCTGCGCGAGCGCCGCAACCCGCTCGCTGGTGGCCGTACGCCGGCGCGGTGCCTGTGCCGCGACGGCCGTGAGTTCCGTGCTGTCGGTGATGCCGGTCATCGTGTCCTCCGCTGCCGGGCGAGGTAGACGGCGACGATGATGATGACGGCCTGCACCATCTGCGCCGTGGAGTCGGGGAGGTTGTGTTTGATCATGGTGGCGCGCAGCAGTTGCATGAGCAGCGCGCCGGCCACCGTGCCGAGGACGCGGATCCGCCCACCGTTCAACGGCGTGCCACCGACCACGACCGCGGTGATGGCCGACAGTTCGATGAGATTGCCGATGGCGGACGGGTCACTGGCGGTGAGCCGGGCCGTCGCCAGCACGCCGGCCACGGCGGCGAACAGTCCGCAGAGCACGTAGGTGACGACGAGCACCCGCCGCACCGGCAGACCGGCCAGCCGCGCGGCGGCCCGATTGCCCCCGATCGCCACCAGTTGCCGGCCGTAGACGGTCCGACTGACAAGGAGCCCGACGACGATCGCCAGAACGACGGCGATCAACGCCACGACCGGCAGACCGAGGATCTCCTCGCTGCCGAGCGCGAGCAGATCGGAGTTGTGGATCTGTTTGAGCTGGCCGTCGGCGACGACCAGCGCGATGCCCCGACCCGCGACGAGCAGGGCGAGAGTCGCCACGATCGGTTGCAGACCGACCACGGCGACGAGGGCGCCGTTCAGGGCGCCCGCGACGACTCCGGCCAGCATCGCCACGGCGATCGCCGGCACCGCACCGAACCCCAGGTAGAGCGGCAGCGCCGCGGCCGCCAGCGCCATCACCGAGCCGACCGAGAGGTCGATACCCTCGCTGCCGATGACCAGGGCCATGCCCAGCGCCACGATCAGGACCGGTGCGACCTGCACGAGTTGGGTGCGCAGGTTGCCGAGTTCGACGAAGTTCTCGGTGAACGCGGCGTTGAACAGCAGCAGCGCCACAACGGCCGCGTAGACGCCGTAGTCCTGCACGTACCGGGTCAACGCCGCCCGGTCGACGGACCGGGCGGGCGCGGGGCCCGTCTCAACGGTCTTCATCACGGTCCTCCCTGTCGGCGGCGAGCCGGGTCATGATGGCGTCCTCCGAGACGTCGTCGCCGGTGAGTTCCCCGACCACGGCGCCAGCCCGCAGCACGACCACCCGGTCGGCGCCCTCGACCAGTTCCTCAAGGTCGGAGGAGATGAGCACGACGGCCAGACCGTCCCGGGCGAGTTCGGCGACGAGCGCCTGCACCTCGGCCTTGGCGCCCACGTCGATGCCGCGGGTCGGTTCGTCGAGCAGCAGCAGGCGTGGATTCAGGCAGAGCCACCGGGCGAGCAGCACCTTCTGCTGGTTGCCACCGGACAGCTCCCCCACCCGTTGCTCGGGGCTGGACGCCCGGATCCGCAGCCGACGCATGAACGTCTCGACGATGCGGTCCTGGTGGGCCCGGCTGATCACCCCGGCTCGGGCGAGTCGCGGCATGGCCGCCAGCACGATGTTCTCCCGTACCGACAATTCGGGGATGACGCCCTCGGCCTTGCGGTCCTCCGGCAGCAGCGCGATGCCCGCGCGCAGCGCGGCGGCGGGCGTGGGTCGGCGGATCTGCCGGCCGTCCACGACGACGCGGCCGGCGTCCAACGGCAGCGCACCGACGATGGCCTTGACCGTCTCCGAGCGGCCGGAGCCGAGCAGTCCCCCGAGCCCGACCACCTCCCCGCCGGCCACGGTGAACGACACGTCGTCCAGCGCATGTCGCTTGCGCAGCCCTTCGGCGCGCAGGACCGGGTCGCCGTCGATCGGCCCGTGTCCGGTGAAGGCGGTGACGCCCTCCCGGGCGACCTGGGTCTGGCTGCGTCCCAGCATGTGTGCCACGAGTTGCAGCCGATCCAGCTCGGCGAGCGGGCCGGTGTGCACGGTCCGGCCGTCGCGCAGGACGGTGATCCGGTCGCACAACTCGTAGAGTTCGTCGAGGCGGTGACTGACGTAGATCACCGCGATGCCTCGGGCGCTCAACCGCCGTACCACCTCGAACAGGGTGGCCACCTCGTGGGGTTCGAGCGACGACGTCGGCTCGTCCATGATGAGCACGCGGGCGTCGACGGCGACCGCGCGGGCCAGCGCGACCATCTGCTGGGCGGCCAGGCTCAGTGAGCGCAGGGGGCGGGTGACGTCGACCTCGATGCCGTAGCGGGACAGCATCTCGCCGGCCTGGCGGTTCATCCGCCCCACGTCGACAAGCCCGAGGCGACGGGGCTCCCGACCGAGAAACAGATTGCGCGCCACGCTCATCAGCGGAATGAGGTTAACCTCCTGGTAGATGGTCGAGATGCCGGCGCGCTGCGCGTCCATCGGCCGGTCGAAGGCCACCGGTTCGTCGAGGTAGCGCACGGCGCCGCCGTCCGGCCGGTAGACGCCGGTGATCACCTTGATCAGCGTCGACTTGCCAGCCCCGTTCTCGCCGACCAGCGCGTGCACCTCGCCGGGACGCAGGACCAGTTCCACCCCGTCCAAGGCGAGCACGCCCGGGAATTTCTTGGTCAGGCCCCGCACTTCGAGAACAGGTGCCGCCGCGTCGTCAGTCATGTCGGTCTTCCCTTGGTGAGACAGGACGACCGGGCCGGTACGCCCGACGGCGCACCGGCCCGGACCGGACGGTCAGTAGGCGCTGCCGAGTGACTCGCGGGCGCTGTCCGTCGCGTACTCCCGGTCGGTGATGATCACGTTCTCCGGGATCGGGGTGCCGGCGTAGAAGTCCTGCGCGGTCTTGAAGGCCAGCGGCCCGAATCGGGGGTTGGACTCGATCACCGCGTTGATGGTGCCGTCGACGATGCCCTGCACGGCGTTGCGGGTGCCGTCGATTGAGACGATCTTGACATCCTTACCCGGGTTCTTGCCGGCGGAGCGCAGCGCCGTCACCGCACCCAGCGCCATCTCGTCGTTCTCCGCGTAGACGGCGGTGATGCCGGGGTTGCTGGAGATGAGCTGTTCCATCACCGCCTGGCCCTTGTCACGCGCGAACTCGCCGGTCTGCTGCGCCACGATCTCGAGGCCGGGTGCGGTCGCCTTGATCTGGTCGACGAACCCGTTGGTCCGGTCGGTGGTCACGTTGTTGCCCGAGGAGCCGAGCAGGATGGCGACCTTCCCCTTGCCCCCGGTGACCTTGACCATGGCGTCGGCGGCACGCTTGCCCTGGGTCACGAAGTCCGAACCCAGGAACGCCAGGTAGTCCTTACAACTGGTGGCGTTGATCTTACGGTCGATGGTGAGGACGGGAACCTTCTTAGCCGCCGCAGCCTGCAGGGCCGGCTCCAGGCCATCGCTGTTGAGCGGCGCCACGATGAGGAACTGGGCACCCTGCGCCAGCATGTCCTGGATGTCGCTGATTTGCTTGGAGAGCTGCGACTGCGCGTTCGTGACCAGCAGCTTCTTCACCCCGATCTTGGCCGCCTCGTCGCGGATCGACTGCGTCTCGGCGATCCGGAACGGATTCGCCTCCTTCTCTGACTGGGAGAAGCCCACGACGGCGTCGGCCAGGTCCAGCTTCGGGGCGCCGTAGCTCTCCAGCGTGCAACTCGCGCCGCTCGGCGCGGCGGAGGCGACCTGCTGCTCACCGCCGCTGCCCGCCGGAGCGGGGGTGCCGTCGGTCTCGCTCTTGGTGCAGCCGGTCAGCATCACCGACGCGGCGAGCAGCGCGACCGACAGGTGGGTCAGGGCCTTCTTTCCGGTGCTCATGGGCTACTCCTCAGACATGGTGGACCATCTCGGCGGCGGGCCGAGGCGCGCGGGAACGCAACCGAGCCGCCGGGGCGGTCGTGTGGTGAACGCCGGTCGATGCGTGGCAACACATCGATGGAAGAGGATTGACGGGTTGTCCGTCGAGCCTCTATAACGTTATACGGGTGGCCATGGAAGTCAATACGATCACCACCGATCGCTCCCGGAAATCCCATCGACATCCGGGTCCGGCCCCGGGACCGGACCGACCGGCCGCCCTGACACCCCACCGCCAGCCGCCAGTGGCGAAGGTCGGCCCTGACGGCCCGTCCGATGGAGACGGCATGACACGTCCCGATCCCGTCCGCCTCGCCGCGCCCCTGCTGGCCGTCCTCGCCCTGGTCGCTGGCCTGCTCACCGCACCGGCCGCACCGGCGCATGCCGCGCCGGCGAAGAACCCACCGCTGACCACCCCCTGGACCGCGCAGGCGCTCAACGGCACGCCGCTGCCGGACTATCCGCGACCGCAGATGACCCGCCCGGACTGGCTCAACCTCAACGGCGAGTGGCAGCTACGCCAGTCCACCACCGACGACGCCCCCCAGTTCAACACCGACCTGCCCGAACGCATCAACGTGCCGTTCCCCGTGGAGAGCGCGCTGTCCGGGGTGCAGCGGAGCGCCGGCGACAACCGCAACTACCTGTTCTACCGCCGGACCGTCACGGTGCCGACGAACTGGAGTGGGCGCCGCGTGCTGCTGCACTTCGGTGCTGTCGACTGGCAGACCACCGTCTGGGTCAACGGCAACGCCGTCGGCGCTCACACCGGTGGCTACGACGCCTTCACCTTCGACGTCACCCCGCACCTGCGCGGCGGCGCGAACGAGATCGTGGTGAAGGTGTGGGACCCGACCGACAGCCGGCAGAACGGCAGTCTGCCGCCGATTGGCAAGCAGACCAAGCAGCCCGGTGGCATCTTCTACACGCCGAGTTCGGGCATCTGGCAGACGGTGTGGCTGGAACCGGTGCCGGCCGCCTCGATCAGCAGCGTCGACCTCTACCCGAGCCTGGCCGACAACACCCTCCGCGTCCGGGTCTTCACCCGCGGAGACGTCACCGGTCACGGCGTCCTGGCCGAGGCGCTCGACGGCGCCACCGTGGTCGGCTCCGCGACCGGCGGTTTCACCGAGTTCAAGGTGCCCGTGCCGAACGCCCGCCGATGGTCACCCGACGATCCGTTCCTCTACAACCTCCGGGTCACGCTGCGCAACGCCGCCGGCGGTCAGGTCGACCGCACGACGCACTACTTCGGCATGCGCGAGATCAGCACCGGTGTGGTCAACGGCGTCTTACGGCCCAAGCTCAACGGCCAGTTCGTCTTCCAGACCGGAACCCTGGACCAGGGATTCTGGCCGGACGGGCTCTACACCGCGCCCACCGACGCCGCGCTCGCCTTCGATCTGCAGAAACACAAGGATCTCGGCTTCAACATGGTGCGCAAGCACATCAAGGTCGAACCGCAGCGCTGGTTCTACCACGCCGACCGCCTCGGTCTGCTGGTGTGGCAGGACGTCCCCTCGCTGACCGCACAGGACATCAACGCGACCGACGCGCAGCAGACGCAACTCGAGACCGAGGCCCGCGAGATCGTCGACGAGCACCGTAGCTCCCCGGCGGTGGTCACCTACACCGTCTACAACGAGGGATGGGGGGAACGCGCACTCTCCGACACCCGCCGGGTCGCCCAGAACGTGAAGAACCAGGACCCGACCCGACTGGTCAACGCGCACAGCGGTTACAACTGCTGCCAGTCACTGGGAAATCCCGGCAACGGTGACATCGACGACTGGCATGTCTATCTCGGACCCGACTCACCCGTGCCGTCGAGCAGCCGGATCGCGGTGCTCGGCGAGTTCGGCGGCTTGGGCCTGCGCGCGCCCGGCCACGAGTGGAGCCCGAACGGCAACTTCTTCGCCTACGAGTGGCAACCGAACTCGACCGCGCTGACCGACCGTTACGTCGGGCTCGTGCAGGGCGCACAGAATCTGATGCTCGGCAAGGGTCTGAGCGCCTCGGTGTACACCGAGATCGCCGACCAGGAGGGTGAGCTGAACGGGTTCCTCACCTACGACCGGCAGGTGGTGAAGATGGACCAGGCCCGAGTGCGGGCCGCCAACCTGTCCCTCATCAACGCGTCCAGGTCGATCGGCAGCTCGGCACCGGTGGCACTGCCGCTTAACACCCGACGGTCTCTGCAGGTCACGACACCCGGCTACACCAACCGGTACCTGCGGCACCGAGGCAGCCTCGCCTACACCGAGGTGGTGGACGCGACCAGCTCCGCGCTGCTCAAGAACGACGCTACCTACACCGTCCGGACTGGTCTGGCCGACCCAGCCTGCTACTCGTTCGAGTCGGTCAACTTCCCCGGACAGTTCCTCCGGCACCAGGAGTCACGGGTGCGCAACTCACCCAACGACGGATCGGCGCTTCTGCGCGCCGATGCCACCTGGTGCGCCCGGGTCGGCGTCACGGGCAGCGGCGTCTCGTTGGAGTCCTACAACTTCCGCGGCAAGTACCTGCGGCACTACAACTCGGAGGTCTGGCTGAGCAACGGCACGGGCGGTGAGGCGTGGAACTCCCCCACGCTGTGGGCCGCGGACAGCACCTGGAACATCACGACACCCTGGGCGCCCTGACGCGCACCGGTCCAGGGCGCTGGATGATTCCAGCGTCCTGGACCGCCGGCGGCGTCGAGGTTTCGAAACGTCTCGGCGCAAGCACCCGACAGTCGACACTTGCCGCAGCCCCGCCGAGCCGCACTGGCGCGGGCCGGCGGACGAGCCGTCGCGGATCCGCACCTGACCGCACGCCGCAGATCGGAGACTCCTCCATGACACGCTCCCTGATCCGACGGCTGCTCCGCTCAGTCGCAACGGTCGCGCTCGGCACCACCGCTCTGCTCGGGGCTGGACCCGGCGTTCCGCCGGCCCATGCCGCCGCGGCCGCACCCCAGGTCTCGCTGCGCTTCCTGATGATCGTCAAGCCGGTGTCGCAGGTGCCCAACCTGTCGGCCACGCTCAGCCCGGCCCAGGTCGACGCGGCCAGTGCCGCCTTCCTCACCACGTTCCCGCGCATGGTCGAGGACCTGACCAACGGCACCGTGGACATGAACACACAGGTGGTGGTCTCACCCCGGCCGCTCACCTCGATCGGGTACGCGGGCCTGATGGTCGAACCCGGCAACGTCCCGGAGGACGTCGCCGAGTTCGTCCACGCCAAGGAGTGGGACGGCGTCTTCGTGTACAACGCGTTCCAACCGCACGCCTACTTCTCCAGCGGTGCGCCCGGGCCGTACAACACCGGCTGGAGCAGCGTCAACGCCCGCGACGACCTGGGCTACAACCAGGACGCGCTGGCCGGCTGGGTGCACGAGATGCTCCATCAGCTCGGCGAACAGTACTACTTCCAACAGCGTGGCGTCCCCGGCGTGGTCGATCTGCACTCCGCCGCCGACCACGTCTACACCCAGAACCAGTACGGACTGCCGTACTGGATCGGCTGGTACCGTGACTTCCTCAACGGCGCCATCCCGGGCAACCTCGGCCTCGGCTCGAAGGCATGGGTGCTCGGCAACCGGCGCGGTGTCCCCGGCCTACCGATCCAGCCGGACCGGATGATCGCCGGTGCCGGATCCGGCCGCTGCGTCGACGTCTCCGGCGGGCGCAGCGCCGACGGCACCCGGGTACAGCTCTGGGACTGCCACGGCGGCCCGGAGGTGCGCTGGCGCTGGCAGGGCAACACGCTGGTGAACATCGCCACGAACAAGTGCCTCGACGTCTCCGGCGGCCGGACGACCAGCGGCACTGTGGTGCAGCTCTGGACCTGCCTCGGGAACGGTGCGCAGCAGTGGCTGGCCATCGACGGCAACCTGCGGAACCCGCAGTCCGGCAAGTGCCTCGACGCCGACGGCTGGGGCACCGCCAACAGCACCCGGTTGATCATCTGGGACTGCGGCATCCGCCAGCCAAACCAGACGTGGAGCTTCCGCTAACCTGTCCTTGGTAGTGCTGGTTCGTCCCGTCGGTCCGCGGCAATGCCTGCGCCGAGGGAGGCGACTCCGGCGGCGCCCAGCTCTCCGGCGATCAGACCCAGGGGGTGACCTCCGGCGGATCGGGCAACTGCACCACCGGCGACACCATGTGGCTCCAGCCGGTCTCGTCGGTCCCGTGGTCCCCACCCCTCCCGCCAGATGGCCAGGTGCGGCAGGAGCGGCAACGGGTATCACCACGCGATGAGACCCGACGACGAGGCCCTGGACGTCAGCGTGCCACTGGCACCTGTGGTAGCCGCTGCGTCGCACGACGCCAGCGGCGAACAGGTGGTCACCCGCGACCTGTCCGGTCTCGCGCCGCCCGCCCGCCCGGCGAAGCGCTGGACGCCCCGACGGGTGGTGGCGGTTCCGGCGGCCTTCGACCACCCGCACGGTCACCGGATCATCGAACGGGTCGAGGCACTCGGCATCGGCGTCGAACGGCTCAGGGCCAACCGGCTGACCGGCGTGCGTGGAGACACCGATCGGGAGACGTACGCGCGGGCCAAGTCGACGCTGGCGATCGTGACCTGTCCGCCGTCGCGTCGGTCGCTGCAACCGATCGCGCCCAGCGCGGACTGGCGAGTCGACCTGGCCGAGGGATGTCCGGCCCACTGCCAGTACTGCTATCTGGCCGGATCACTGTCCGGCCCGCCGGTGACCCGCGTCTACGCCGATCTCGACGACATCCTCACCGATCTGACCTCGTATCTGGGTCGGGGCACCGTGACCAGCCGCCGCGCCGCGCGGGCAGACGAGGGCACCACCTTCGAGGCATCGTGCTACACGGACCCCCTGGCGCTGGAACACCTCACCGGTAGTTGGCGACGGGCCGTGGAGCACTTCGGGGCCTGGGACGCTGCGGTGCAGTTGCGCTGGACCACCAAGTACGCCGACGTCGACTCGTTCCTGGGGTTGCCGCACACCGGCCGGACCCGGGTGCGCTTCAGCGTCAACGCCGGCCCGGTGAGCGAACGGTTCGAGGGCGGAACAGCGACCGTGCCCGAGCGGCTCGACGCGATGCGCCGGCTGGCCCTCGCCGGATATCCGGTCGGGCTGACCATTGCCCCGATCATGCCGATGCCGGGGTGGCGAGGGCACTACGGCGCGTTGCTCGACCGGGTGCGGGACGCCGTGGACGGCATCGACCGGCTGGACCTGACCGCGGAGCTGATCACCCACCGGTTCACGCCGGGCAGCAGGGAGGTGCTGCTCGGCTGGTATCCCCGCACCCGCCTGGACATGGACGAGGCGTCCCGGAGCCGCAAATTCGGTCGCTTCGGTGCGGTGAAGTACGTCTATCCAGCCGCCGTCATGGGCGAGCTGCGAGCCTGGTTCGAGGGCGAGTTGACCGACCGGCTGCCGGCTGTCCGGGTGCTCTACTGGACCTGACACCCGTCAGGCAGTTTCACGACCAGCGCGCGACCGCCGTGGCCCAGGGCACCGCGCCCTCCCGCGCCCTGGCCACGGCGGACCGGAAAGCGGGCGTCGACCGGAGACAACTCCGATCGACGCCCGGCCAGGTCGCGCGGCGCCTCCCCGAACCATCAGTCCCGGGTCGGCGCCTCGGTCACCAGCGGATGCCGACGACGGACGGACCGGCCGGCCCCGACACCGTCGCGTTCAGGGTGCCCTTCGGGGCGTTGTAGCACACCCAGGAGCGGACGCCACCGGCGGCCGAGAACGTGGTGCTGCACTTGTAACCGTTGGGCCCATTGATGCCCCAGATCGCGGTGCCCGTGCCGCCGGTGTCGGCGTCGATCGACACCGTTCCCCCGGGGAAACCGTAACCACTCGTCTGACAGGTGGCGCCGGTGCAGTTGGCGCTGCTGCCGGCGGCGAGCGCCACCTGTGGGAACGCGCCGACCACCAGGGACACCGCGGCAATTACCGAACCGGTGCGGACCAATGCCTTTCGCACAGAATCTCCTTCGTGAAACAGCGATCGAGAAATGCCGGCGAGAATCAGTGGGCGATTCCTACCAGCGCAGGCCCACCGCGCTGGGACCGGACGGACCGGACACACTGGCGGCGTAGATACCCGCCGGCGCGTTGCGGCAGACGTAGGACCGGACTCCGCCGGTGGCCGGGAAACTGCCGCTGCACTTGAAGTTGTTCGGGCCACTCACCACGAACACGCCGGTTCCGCTCCCGGACACGTCCACGTCGACGGAGATCGTGCCGCCCGGAAAGTCCGCGACGCCGACGCTGCACTTGTTCGCGGTGCAGTTTGAACTACCGCCCCCGGCGAGCGCGGCCTGTGGGAACAGCGCCACCCCCGCCACCGCGATCGCACCGATGACTCCCGCGCGAACTGATCTTTTCCGCATCTGGTCTCCCTCCCCCGAGCCGGCGACCGACGGAGATCGTCGATCATGCACTGCCGTCGATGCTAACAACGATCTCCACAAATATCTGAAAGCATTGGCGTGAAAAGTATTTCCGCCTTTCCGGGGGCGGCGATACCGCAGCTCGGAAGCAAGTTCCGGAACTGCGCCCGCAACAGTGATGTTAAAAATGTGAATCAAATATCATCGGTGTGCCGCGATCGGCCGTGATCGGCGTGCTGGCGCGGCGGCTCGCCAGGCACCCCTCAATGGGGGGCACTGACCCGCTCGGCCTCGATTCTCATGATCAACCGGACCTGGTCCCGGCCGCCGAACCACGGGTACGGGCGACCGAGGTACTTCTGCGACAGCCGGTCTATGTGCTCGACCGCCCCGTGCTCGGACACGTCGACCACTCGGCCCCGAACCGCCAGGTAGCGGCTCGGGTCGTCCGGATCGGCGATCGCCACGGCGACCCGCGGATCGCGGATCACGTTGCGAACCTTCTGGAAGCCCTGCACCGTGTTGATCACCAGGTGGGTGCCGTCGGTATCCACCCACGTCTCGGTGATCTGCGGTGAACCGTCGGGCATCAGAGTCGTCAGGAAGCAGATGCTGGGCTTCCGGAGCAGGTCGAGCACATCGTCGGACAGGGTCATGCCGAGACCGTACGCCTCCCGCGTCGACGAGGAGGTGCGGAACGGGGACGGGACCGGCGCGGGTCGGCGAACCCGCTGTCCGACGCTCGCGCCGGCCACCGTCACCTGTCCCGATCAGGTGCCGAAGACCTCGACCTCGTACAGACGAGCAGCGGGATCCCCGTTCTGGGTGGGCACGAGGACGGACACCCGGACGAACCGGCCGGAGGCCGTGACGCGGTGTTCGCTGACATCGGCGGTGTTGCCACGGACGGCTGCCGCGGTCGTCCAGGTGGAGCCGTCGGCGGACACCTGGAGGTCGAAGTCGCGGGTGTTCCACGCCCGGTCCTCGCCGCCGGCTCCGGCGTGGGACACGCTGATGGCGGTGATCGTGCGGCTGGAGCCGAGATCGACGCGGAGGAACCGGTTCGTGCCGGTGGAGCACCACTTGTCGGCGGCGCCGCCCGAGACGCTGCCGTTGACGGCCTTCTCCGGACCTTCGGTGCTCGCGCACTGCGAGTCGGCGGTGGCGGGCCGGTTCAACGCCAGATTCGCGCCACCGGCGCCGTACACCTCGAACTCGTCGATGCGCGCCGCGTTGTTGCCGTTGTTGGTGGGAGTGGTGACATTCAGTCGCACGTATCGGGCGCTCACCGCGGTGATCGGGTGGTATGTGCGGCTCGACCGGCTGCCGCTGACCGAGACCCGGTTCGTCCAGGCCACGCCGTCGGTGCTGGTCGCGATGGTGAATGCACCGGTGTTCCAACCGGTGGTCTCACCGCCGAGGCCGGCGTGCTTGACCACGAAGGACCGCACGGTCTGCGCCGAGCCGAGGTCCACCTGGAGGAACTTGTCGGTGGCGAGTGAGCACCACTTGCTGGCGCCACCGAGCCGACCGTCGACCGCCTTCTCCGGGCCCTCGGAGCTGGCGCAGGCCGCGGATCCGGTGACCGGCTTGCCGGCGGCCAGGTTCGGGCCGAGCTCGGGCGCCGCCGGCGGCGGGGTGGCGCCGTCGGTGAACGACGGCGGCACGTCCGACGGGTTGGTGCCCCAGGCCGAGGGCGCACCACCCATGGTGTACGCGAGCGTGGCGCCGCCGGCCACGTCGCCGTACCGCAGCCAGGGGCGCTGGCGAGCCGTCCCGTTGACGGAGAGCGCCTGCACGTACTGGTTGCTCAACAACGGTCTTCAGCTGCTCGGTGTCGGCACCGACCGGGTGCAGATCATCAAGGGTCTGGTGCTCCTGCTGGCCGTCGCGCTCGACGTCTACAACAAGAGCCAGGGCCGCTTCTCCGTCATCGGCAGCATCACCCGGCCGTTCCGACGGGACACGAGCCTGCCATCTCAATCTTCGGCCGCGGCGGACCGGGAGTCCGGCCGGACCACGGTGCCCGGCTGACGGTCACCGATCCCTCCCCGTACCACTCATCAGAAGGGCAACCGCAACCATGCGTAAACTGATCGGCAAGTCGGTGGCGATCGGCGCCATCGCGGCGCTGGCGCTCACCGCCACCGCCTGCGGCTCCGGCCGCGACGGCGACTCGGGCGGCGACAAGGGCAGCGACAAGGGCTTCGCGGCCGACTCCCTCATCGGCGTCGCGCTGCCGGCCAAGACCTCGGAGAACTGGGTCCTCGCCGGTGACCTGTTCACCAACGGTCTCAAGGAGGCCGGCTTCAAGAGCGACGTGCAGTACGCTGGCGCGTCGACCACGGTCGCCGACCAGCAGGCCCAGATCACCGCGATGGTGAACAAGGGCGCCAAGGTGATCGTCATCGGCGCGACCGACGCCGCCCAGCTCTCCACCCAGGTCGCCGCCGCCCACCAGGCCGGCGTCAAGGTCATCGCCTACGACCGGCTCATCAAGAACACGCCGGACCTGGACTACTACGTCGCGTTCGACAACTTCAAGGTCGGCCAGCTCCAGGGCCAGGCGCTGCTGGACGGCATGAAGGCCAAGAAGCCGAACGGGCCGTACAACGTCGAGCTGTTCTCCGGTTCGCCGGACGACAACAACGCCGGTGTCTTCTTCGACGGCGCGATGAGCGTGCTCAAGCCGGCGATCGACAAGGGCGACGTCGTCGTGGCCTCCAAGCAGACCGACGTCAAGCAGACCGCCATCCAGGGTTGGAAGGCCGAGGGCGCCCAGGCCCGGATGGACCAGTTGCTGACCTCGACCTACGGCAGCAAGACGCTGGACGGCGTCCTGTCCCCCAACGACACCCTGGCCCGCGCGATCATCACCTCGATCAAGGGTGCCGGCAAGCCCGTCCCGGTCGTCACCGGCCAGGACTCCGAGGTCGAGTCGGTCAAGTCGATCATGGCTGGCGAGCAGTACATGACCATCAACAAGGACACCCGCAACCTGGTCAAGCAGACCATCGCCATGGTCAAGTCGCTGCAGGCCGGCAACAACCCCGAGGTCAACGACACCAAGTCCTACAACAACGGGGTCAAGGTCGTCGACACCTACCTCCTGCCGCCGGTGGCCGTGACCAAGGCCAACGCGGCCGAGGCGTACGCCAACGACCCGAAGCTCGGACCGCTGACGAAGTAGCGTCGTCGGGTCGTCATCGGAGCCGGTGGACTCCGGGGGTTTCGGCCCTCGGACCACCGGCTCCGCCGTTCGGCCGAGCCTCACCGAGCAAGGCACGGAAGGAGGCGAATAGTGTCGCTGTCGACATCGCCTCGATCCGCGAGGCCGGGTCAGGAATCGATGTTTCCCGCGTCTCCCGCACCGGGGGCCAGCCAGGAAGAGATCCGCCGGCAAAATCTCGGCGCCGTGCTCCGACACGTACACCTGCACGGGCCGACGTCCCGGGCCGAGCTGACCAGCCGGCTCGGCCTGAACCGCAGCACCATCGGCGCGCTCGCCGCGGAACTCACCGCCGCCGATCTGGTCGTCGAGCACGCCCCGACCGAGAGCCGTCGTGCCGGCCGGCCCTCCCTGGTCCTCAGTTCCCACTCCGATCGGATCCAGGCGCTCGCGCTCAGCGTGGAGACCCACCGATTGCGCGCGGCGCGCTTCGGCCTGGGCGGCCGCCTCCTCGGCCTGCGGGAGGTCGGACGGCCCGCGGCCCGTCCGGTCAGTGCGACGATCACCGCCCTGGCAGATCTCGTCCACGATCTCGAACGCGAAGATGACGCAGATGCGCTCCTGGTGGGCGGCGCGATCGCGGTGGACGACAGCCGGCCGGAGGAGGGACGGCGACCGCGCGCTGAGGACGACGTGACCGCGTGGCGCGCCGCGCTGCCGGCGGGACTGGCCGATCCCGCCGTCGTGGTCGGCGACCCAGCCGCCCTCGGCGCGCTTGCCGAGCGGGTCCGGGGCGCAGCGACGGGTCTGGACGACTTCATCTATCTGCACGGCGATGCCGGGGTAAGCGCCGGCCTGATGATCGGCGGTCGCCTGATGACCGGTCATCGTGGGCACAGTGGCAAGGTGGGCCACATGGTCGTCGACCCGCAGGGCCGGCCCTGCCGGTGCGGATCGCGCGGGTGCTGGGAGACCGAGATCGACGACCGGGCGTTGCTGCGTCACGCGGGCCGGCAGACGGACTGCCCGCAGGCCGCAACCGACGTCCTGCGCGCCGCCGCCGCGGGGGAACCCGCCGCCGCGGGGGCGGTCGAGCGTGTCGCCGACTGGCTCGGCTTCGGAGTCTCGAACCTGGTCAACGTGATCAGCCCGGAGGCCGTCGTGTTCGGTGGATCGCTGCGAGAGTTGTACGCCGTTGCTCAGGCCTCGGTGCATCGCCGCCTGGACGTCATGGTGCCGCCGACGCTTCGCCGCCGGACGCGGCTGCTGCCCGCCGCGCTCGGCAGAGACGCGGCGCTGATCGGAACCGCCGAGCTCGCCTTCGAACGACTGCTCGCCGACCCCCTCACGGTGGCCACCCAGAGCCGAGCGCATGCCCCCGGCCGGTCCTAGCCGAGCCGCGGGAGAAGAGGACGAGCGGTAGCATTCCCCGCAGCGGTACGGCGCGCAGGGCTGGCCGACCGACGACGCTCGCCCCTGGGCGTCGAAGCGACGGGAACCACCGACAGCTTCCCGAGTGTGCGGGGCGCGGTTGCTTCGATCGGAGTCGCTTGGGGCAGCGGTCACGCGGCCACGCAGGCGGGTGTCACACTCGCGGTGGAGCCGCTGCCGACCAGACCGAACGTCGCGGTGTCCCCGGGGGCGAGTCGCGCGTTCCAGGCAAGGCTCCTGGCGGTGACCGCGTCACCGTCGTTCGTCAGCGCGGCGCTCCAGGAGTGGGCCACCCGCTGGCCGGCGTCGAACGACCAACGCGCCGTCCAGCCGCTCAGCGGCACCGCACCGGCATTGTGCACGACCACCTCGGCCTGGAACCCGCCGGGCCACTGGTTGACGATCCGCCATGCCGCCGTGCACCGCGTCGCGGTGGCGGCCTCCTTCCAGTCGCCCAGTTCGTCGAGGGTGAGCACGTGCGGGTCGTCCCGGTAGATCCGGCGCAGGAAGTCCAGTGAGTTGGAGATGCCGTCGGTGAGGAAGCCGCCGCTCCACGTGACGAACCAGCTCCAGTCCGCCCGGTAGGCGCGGGTCAGTTGCGGGTCGGGGATCGATCCCACCTCGCCCAGTGCGACCAGCTTGCGGTCACCTCCCAGATCGACCAGTCGATCGTAGGAGCCACTGACCGCACCGTGATCGCCCGCGGTCGGGTACGAGTCGACGCTGACCACGTCGACCACGTTGTCACCGGGATACCAGTCGGGCGAGACGGAATTCCACACCCAGACGAGGTTGTCCAGGTGGTGGTGCCTTGTCAACCGGTCGTACATCAGGCGGTAGAGCTGCTTGGCAGGGCCCGGCCCCTTCGCGCCCCACCAGAACCAACCGCCCTCGGCCTCGTGGAGCGGACGCCAGAGCACCGGCACGCCGGCGTCGCGCAGCCGAGCGAGCTGAACGGCGATCGCGTCGATGTCCCGGATCAGCAACCGGTAGTCAGCGGAGTCGGGGTCGGCCAGCGCCGCCGCCACGTCGAACGTCGTGGCCTCGGTGTAGAAGCCGCGCCACCACTCCTTTCCGGGAGTGTCGACCAACCCGGTCGGCGCGTTCCAGTGCCAGGTCAGGGTGAGGATGCCGCCCCGGGCATCCCAGCCGAGCGCGTCCTCGATCTGGCTGGATGTCGCGCCGCGCTCGACCCGGCTCGGGGAGTAGTCCATCAGGTCGAGCCCGGCGATGGCTGGCGCCTTGCCCACGTTCTCCTCCAGCCAACGCACACCGCTCATGTCCTGCTGGCCGGCGAGCACGTCACGACCGTAGTGGGCGGCCAGATACCGCATCAACGCCCGCGCCGGCGCATCGGCGTCGGGGTTGACCAGGGAATCGTCAACCTGGTGCGGGTCGGGGGGCCCGACCGGCGCAAGGCGGATCGCGTCTACCTCGTACCAGCCCCAGTTGCTCCGCACCGTGACGGTGTTGTCACCCGGACGCAGCAGCACCCGGCCGGCGGGTGCGGTGGTCCACGTCTCGCTGGCCGGAAGCACCACCTCGCCGCTGCCGGCGCCGTTGAGCAGCAACGAGGCGGTCTTCTGACCGAAGGGCGCCCGATAGGAGACGGTCAACTCGAACAGTCCGCCAGGCGAATCCGGGACCTCGATCGCGACCTGGTCGTCGGCCTCGTCGAAGCCGGTGACGTAGCCCGTGCCGGAGAATCCAGCGACCGCCGAGTCGACGGTCACCCCGGTGAGGTCACCGCGCTCCGCCTCGTACACCTCGGCACTTGCCGCCCTGGCGGTCGCGACGGGCGCCAGGGACCCCAGCAGCGTGATCGCCACGGCCAGAGCTACGCGAGCGGCGGTGGGCAGGGCACGGCGTGGGGTCACGGACGACTCCTCGACGAGGAAACCTTTGGAAGCGCTCCCAGCATCGACGCTCGACTATCGAATGTCAACCTCCGGTCGTGGACGACCGGCCGTGCCGCACCGTTCCGGGAAGCCGGGCCGCCACGCCCCGCAGCACCTCGATCGCACCCGGAACGCCCAGGCGGGCCCCTTCGGTGTCGGCGATGCTGCGCAGCAGCCCGGCCACTCCGGCGTCGCCGAACTGAAACCCGAGCTGACTCCGGTAACTCGCGGCGGCACTCACCTTCGTCAGCAGGTGGTCACCGATGTCAACGCCGACCTCGGCCCGGACCGGCACGCACCGCCACGGCACCGCGTCCGGCCGTCGACTGATGTATGGGACGTCGCGCCACCAGAACACCTCGACGGCGGCGCGGGAGACGACCTCCGCGACGATCCGGTGATCGACGTGGTCACCGAGCGCCTGCGGCGCGAGGATCAGGTCGGCGCCCGCGAGATGCGGCCGCAGCGCCGGGGCGAGCACGTCCGCCGCCCGGTCGTCCGGGCGGACCCCGGCGAACAGCGCCGCCGCCTCCGCGTACCCGCGATGGGGCGCCTCGGCCAGCGGCAGGTGCACCGGACGCGCCCCGAGCACCGCGCAGGCCGTTCGATCCTCCGCCCGACGCAACGCCATGTAGTCGATGTCGGCCGACAGGCCCTTGTCGAGCTGACACGCCAGGGCGAACGGTGACGGATCGGGCACGGTCGCGGTGAAACAGGTGACGATCCGCACGACCCACCCGGCGGCGACCAGCGCCGCGAGTGTGCCGCCCACGGAGAACACCGCGTCGTCCAGGTGGGGACTGACCGCCACCGCCCGCCCCGCCGGCCCGGCCGCGCGATGATCGCGACCGTTCACAGCAGGTGCGGCGCCGCCCGGAAGCGGCAGGTCGCGTCGACCGACGGGTCGGCGATGTCCGTCAC
This sequence comes from Micromonospora sp. NPDC051300, assembly GCF_044455315.1. Taxonomy (NCBI): domain Bacteria; kingdom Bacillati; phylum Actinomycetota; class Actinomycetes; order Micromonosporales; family Micromonosporaceae; genus Micromonospora; species Micromonospora sp. NPDC051300. Next base: position 33,673 of record NZ_JBITEP010000032.1, read on the forward strand.
GACCCTGGCCAGGCCCGCGTAGCCGGCGACGATCTGGTCGGCGATCACCGGCCAACTCCACCGCCGTTCGACGTCGGCGCGCCCCTGCGCGGCGAGCCGGCGGCGCAGTGCCGGGTCGTCGAGCAGCCGGCGGACAGCCCCGGCGAGCGCCGCCGGATCCCCGGCCGGCACCAGCACGCCGTTCTCGTCCGGCCGTACGCAGTCGCGGACGCCCACCACGTCGGTGGAGACGACAGGCAGGCCACTCGCCATCGCCTCCAGAATCGTGTTGGAGAATCCCTCCGCATAGGTGGGGCTCACGAAGATCTCACCCCGGGCATAGACCTCGTGGGCCCGTTCGTAGGGCACCGCACCGAGCAACTCGGCCACGCCGGTGAGATCCAGCTCGGCGATCCGAGCGGCGACGGCGTCCAGGTCCGGGCCGATGCCGGAGAGCAGCAGCCGCACCGGCACGGCGTCCGCGCGCAGCTTGGCGACGGCGTCCAACAGGTCCAACACGCCCTTACGGGAGTCGATCCGCCCGTGGTAGAGCAGCACCGCCGGATCAGAAATCCGGCCGGGTTCACCCACCGGCACGAAGCGCTCGGCGTCGGTGGCGCCCGGCACGACGGTGAATCGTGCCGGATCCAGCTCGTGACGCTGGCACACCTCAGCGGCGAACGAGGGCGATCCGATCAGCAGCGCGGGGGCCTGCGCGAAGACGGCCCGCACGAGCTGCCGGTGGGTGGTGCAGCAGGTGCCCACCCAGTGTCCGTCGCCGCCCTGCACGGACACCACGGCGGGGAGGCCGGCAGCGCGGGCCGCGCGCAGCACGGCGAGGCCGTTGGGATAGGCGTACTGCGCGTGCAGCACGTCGAAGGGTCGACGGGCGTGCAGCCGCAGGATGGTGTCGGTCATCTCGTCGACGTCGGCCTCGAAGTCGGCCGGCTCGCCGCGGACCACGGCCTGCTCGCCGCGGGCCTCCAGCGCGTGCACCTCGACACCGACGGGCACCCGGTCCGGCGGCGGCGGGCCCCCGCCGTACACGGCGCGACCGGCCTGGTCGCCGCGGTACTGCGAGATCAGGGTCGGCTCGTGGCCGGCACGCACCAGGTGCCGCAACAGGTTCTCGGCGTACGCGCTCATCCCGGACACGGCCGGCCAGTAGCGGCGGGACACGAAGCAGATCCTCACCCGCTCACCTCCGCGACGACCGCGGATCGTTCCGCGTGGTTGCGCGCCGACTGCTCCGCGTCGCGCAGCGCGGCCAACGCGCGGGGCACCAGCGTGTCGGCCCGATGCGCGTCACGGGAGAGCTCCAGGCTGACCAGGCCGCGGTAGCCCACCCGCGCCAGCGCGCCCAGCACGGATGGGAAGTCGAGGTCACCCTCGCCGGGCGCGCGGTGCTCGTGCCGACCGCGCGGCATGTCCTCGATCGCGCACGCGCCGAGCCGGTCGGCGAACGCGTGCACCGCGGCAGCCGGTTCGTGGCGGCCGGACACCAGGCAGTGCCCGGTGTCCAGGGCCAGGGTGAGATCCGGCACCTCGGCGACGAGGCGGGTCCAGTCGTCGCAGTCCTCGACCAGCATCCCCGGCTCCGGCTCGAACGCGCAGCGGATGCCGCGCCGCCCCGCGTACGCCACGATGTCGTTGGCGCCGTCGACGAGCCAGCGCCAGCACCGCTCCCGGTCGGTGCCGGGCTCCGGGACCCCCGCCCAGAACGACACCGCCTCACTGCCCAGTCCGGCCGCGACGTCCACACAGGTCCGGAGGAAGTCACGTCGCCGTGTCCGGTCCACCTGGTCCGGTGAGACCAGGGTCGGGTGGTGCTTGCGCCGCGGGTCGAGCAGGAACCGGGCTCCGGTTTCGACCACACTCGCCAGCCCGAGCATGTCCAGCCGGTGGGCCAGCCGGTCGGTCCGCGCGGTCAGCCCCGGCGCGAACGGGTCGTGGTGTGCCACGTCGAGGGTGAGGGCGACCCCGTCGTAACCAGAGTGGGCGAGCAGGCTGAGGGCGTCGTCGAGACGGTGCGAGGTCAGGCCGTTCGTGTTGTAGGCGTAGCGCAGGGCCATCACTCGCTCCGCGCCACGGCGTGCCGGGTGGGTTCCCGGTAGAGCGGATAGAGCGGACCGATGGTGCGGGCCACCGCCGCCAGATCGAGCCAGGCCTCGGCGGTGCCGAGCCGGTCCCGGCCGGCCTCGTCGAGCACCACGGGCGCGGCGCCGGCGTGCGGTGGTGCCCCGAACCCGACCAGTGGCGAGTCACGGTCCCGCAGGCGCTCGACGCCGCGCGCCGCGATCCGCCCGTACGACATGGTCTCCGCCTCCAGCCCGGGCACGATCACCTTCGCCACCGTCGCTCCCTCCCCCGGCGCGACGACAACCAGCACGTCGAAATCGGCGAGGCGGCGTAGCAGTTCGGCCAGCAACGCGCTCTGGTCGTCGAGGCTGCCGGGCGCGACCGTCGGCAGTGAGCTGAGGGCCACGCTGTCGCGGTGCGCCAACACCACCGGCTCCATCAGCGCGAGCAGTTGCGCGCCGTCGAGCTTCGTCCACCCGCGCATGGCGGTGATCGCCCGGCGCTCCTGCGCCTCGGCCGGCCGGGCGAACTCCCGCCGCCAGTACGCCTCCGGCGCGATCGGCCGCAGCAGGTCCAGCGACGCGTGCGAGAAGACCTTGCGCGAACGCGACGAGATGTACTCCAGCAGCGCCTTCCGCAGCGCGACCTCCCGATCCGGGTGCACGGCCTCGCCACAGGCGGTGACCGCGAGCGCCGGCGTCTCCGGCTCCCGGTCGACCCCGACCACGTGCACGTCGGCCATGCCGAACGCGGTCGAGGCGAGCTTCGGCAGCACCTCGATGCCGGCGGCGGCCAGGCGGTCCAGGAGCAGCCGGACGACCGGGTCGCGCACCTCGTCGACGTCGATCACCACGCCGGCGTCCATGGCCCGGAAGGCGGTGGTGTTGCCGTCGCGTTGGAGCAGTTCGAGCAGGCCGTGCGCGACGGCGCGCTCGACGGTGTCCCCGGCGCCGGAACCGTTCGTGATCACCGGGATCAGTCGCTCGGCCGGGTCCTGCCAGGGCAGGTCGGCGGCGTCCGCCGCGCAGAACTCGGCCGGCACCAGCACCGTCTCGCCGGTGCGCCACCGCACGGTGGGCAGCCAGGAGCGGGGTTGGTCGTCGTCGACCACCGTCCCGGCCGGCAGAATCAGTGAGCGGGGATCGACCACCCCGTGCGGGCCGACCGCGGCGCGCAGCTCGCGGTAGGACGCCCGGCGGGGCGTCATCGCCCGCAGGTGGCGGTGCAGCAAGAGAGCCTCCGCCAGCTCCCCGTAAGCGCCGATGCGGGCCTGCTCGGCGGTCGCGCCGTAGCCCATCGCGGCGGCCCTGGGCCAGTCGGCGGCCAGGTGATCGGCGGAGACCACCGGCACGCCGAGGCGGTCCAGCCCGGACACGTCGAAGTCGCCCACCTCCCCGGCCGGTAGGGCGTCGGCGAGCCGCTCGGCGACGGATGCGGTCGAGGTCGTGGCGGTAGACGGTTCGACGATTCGGGTCATGTCAGCTCCTCGATCGGGATCGGACCGGCCATCGGCTGCCCCCGGAGCTGCCGGTCGAACAGGGCGAGCACCTGCTTGCGGGCGACGGGCGCGGCGTACTCGAAGGGCGTCGCGACCGCGTCGAAGTCCAGCTCCTCGACCAGGTCACGGGCCCGGCGCAGCTCGGCGTGGGACAGCGGAATCTGAGCGTGGTAGGCCTTGTGGCAGGAGAGCCCGACGGGGGTCTCGCCGCTCAGCTCCACCTTGATCAGGTCGCCGACGAACAGGATGCCGCGTCGCTCGTCGTGCAGGACGCTGTGCCCGGGGAAGTGGCCTCCGCTGCGATGCATGGTCAAACCGGGCGCGATCGGATGCCGGTCGTCGATGGGCCAGGTGACCTGAAATGCCTTGGTCCACACCAGGTCGTCGACGCCGACGGCGAGCACCGGCGGGGCCAGTTCGTCCTGGAGCTGCCACAGGGCGCCGTACCCGTGCACGTGACTGGCACCGAGCGCGGCCAGACCGCCGTGCGCGCGCATCTCGGCGAGGGCGGCGGCGGAATACCAGCCGGCCGCCTCCCAACCCACCGGTCCGAGGTCGGTCTCGATCACCCAGCCGATGCTGCCGAGGCCGAGCTGCGGTTCGGTCCGATAACCGGTCACGCCCGGGGTGACGACGGCCGAGCAGACCCGGCGGCCGACCGCCACCTCCTCGACGCTGAGGAACTGCCAGCCGTCGGAGGGCAACGCGTTGCGCACGTCGGTGCAGACCGGGCAGAACGGCGGTGGGCCGAACCAGCGCTGCCAGTGGCCACAGTTGGCACAGGCGTAGGGACGCAGGGGCACGGTCAGTTCCTTCCAGCGGCGGTGTGCAGCAGCTCGTACAGGCGCAGGTCCCGGCTCAACGGCCACGGCCAGTCGGCGCCGCGGACGGCGCCGGCGAAGGCGTGGGCCTGCGCGGTGAACGGGCTCAGCTCGACGTCGAAGGGGACCGTCTCGGCCGCACCGGTGCCGGCGTCGAGGCGGGTCAGCGTGCCGCCGGCGGTCTGACCGAGGGTGTCGACGGCGACGAGTTGGGCACGGGTGCCGACCACCTCCAGTCGGCGACGGGGCAGCGGATCGGCGGTGTTGAACGAGACGTGCGCCTGCACCAGGACTCCGGCTTCGGTCACCCCGGCAAGCAGCGCCCCGTCGTCCACCGCGTACGGATGCACCAGGCGTTGGGTGCGGACGGTGAGCTCCACCAGGTCCTCGCCGAGCAGCACGCCGACCAGGTCGACGCCGTGGGGGGCCAGGTCGATCAGGGCGCCGCCGCCGGCGCGCGTCGGGTCGACCCGCCAGTTGTCGTGCGGTCGCCCGTCCGGGCTCCAGCGCGGCGGCAGCCAGCATCCGTAGACGATCCGCACCGCGGTGACGGTGCCGAGTTCGCCGGCGGCGACGAGGTCGGCGACGCGCCGGTGGGCAGGATGGAATCGTTGGTCGAAGGCCGCGCCGGCGATCGTGCCGCCGGTCGCCTCGACGAGCCGCCGGGCGTCGGCGAGGGTCGCCGCGAGCGGTTTCTCGCACAACACCGGCCGGCCCGATTCGACCACTGACGCGACCACGGCCGCGTGGGCGTCGTTCGGCGTCGCCACGTGCACCGCCTCCACGTCGGGGTGGTCGAGCAGTTCCCGCAGCTCGGCCGTGGCCAACCGGTCCGGCGCCAAGGATCGGGCGGCGACGGGATCGCGGTCGCAGGCGGCGACCAGCCGGTGTCCGGCGGCGCGAATGGCGGGCGCGACATGGTCACGGGCGACCCACCCGCAGCCGACGACTCCCCACCCGAAGGGCCGCACGGTCACCACCGCTCGGGCAGGTCGAGGAGCAGTCGGCGGCGAACCTCGTCCGCGCTGCCGACCGCGGACCAGCGTTCCGGGAGGTAGCCGGCGGCCCGCTCGCCGTACTCCTCGGCCCAACGCGCGTCGGGCCAGCGTCGATGCCCGTTCTCGTAAAGCGGGTTGGGGTGCAACGGGCTCCTCGGGGCCGGCCGCAGAATCTCGGGTTCGGCGGCGGCATCAGCGGTGTCCCGCGCCAGGCTCACGGCCTCGGTCGCGGCCAGCGCCCCGGCTCCGGCGGCATAGGGCAGCCGCCCGGCGACTGTGGCATCCGTCAGCTCCTCCTCGCTGTACGCCCGGGCACCCGGCAGCAGCGCTGTCCACTCTTCGGGAAGCAGGGGCAGCCCGGCCCGACCGCCCGGATGCCGCGCGTTGTGCAGGTGACCCAGCAGCAACGCGCCACCGGGCCCGGCGCACGCGACGGCGGCGGCCACCACGTCTGCCTTGTGCGGAAGGAAGTAGAGAGCGTCGTGGCACGCCACATGACGGGGTGTGGTCGGTGGCGGCAGCGGCCAGCCAGCGGTCAGATCCGCGCAGACCAGAGCCACCGGCGCTCCGGGAGGCAGCACGAAACGACGGGCCAGCCACAGCTTCGCGAAGACCACATCGACCCCGACGGCGTCGCGATGCCCGTGTAAGACCAGGTGACGCAGCAGATGGCCGGCGCCGCAGGCGAGATCGACCACGGTCCGCCCGGCGGGCGGGTGCGCGGCCGTCAGCGCCAGAGTCGCCAGCCAACTCGGGTCGGACCACCGGTGCAGGAAGTAGACGCCTACCCGGCCGAGACCCAGGAGCCGCACGGCATCCCGCAGGGTACGGGCACCCAGTGCCCCGCGAAGCTGCTCCGCCGGGGGTGGCGGCAGCTCCCACCAGTCGTCGGCATCGCCGAGCAACAGCACGGCGGCGGCGTCGGAGTCGCCCGCGTCGAGCGCGGCGACCGCCCGCTGCCGCAGGTTGTCACGTCCCGGACGCAGCCACGGGATCCCTTCGACGACCGGCCATCGGCGAAACCCGTCGGTCAGGGTGTGTCGGGTGTCGGCACGCAACGACGCGCCGTCGGGTCCGCACCACCCGCGTTCGAAGCCAGCGAGCGCGGCGGAGGGGGTGGTCGCCCGGACCGCGCTCACAGCCCCGCCGCCCGCAACACGGCCCGGTGGTAGTCGACCACCGGGCCGTCGTGCACCAGCGCGAGGTCCACCAGCGCCTGATCGGTGGTGAACGCCGCCGCGCGGGCATGGTGGTGCACCTGGAGCACCCGGTCCAGCACGTCGGCGGCGTGGAAGGCTTGACCGACGGCGGTCCCGGCGTCCGCCAGGGCCGGCAGCACCGAGCCGACCCGGGCGGCGACGCCGTCCGGCAGGTGGCTCAGCGCCAGCGCGGTGAGCCGTTCGACGAGCGGGCCGAGACAGCCACCGAGCAACTGCTCCCCCGCGAAGCCCGCGTCGGGTAGCCACGCGTTGTGCAGGTGGTGCGCGAGGCCGAGCAGGAACGCGTCCGCCGGATCCGCGCCGACGTCGTCGGCGAGGAGAGCCCCGTACACCGCAACCGCCCAGCAGTGGTCGGCGTGGCTCTCCGGCGGCTCCACCACGAGGCGTGGCAGCCCGGGCGCGGTCGCGCCGGCGCGGGGCTGCCGGCAGAGCGCGGCGGCGAACGCCGGAACCGGTGGATCAGGCGCGTCGTGCACGCCGAGCGTGGGCAGCGCGGCACGCAGCCGCCGCCGGGTTGCCGGGTGCAACGCGCCGTCCAGCTCGCCGGCAGCGCGACCGAGCACGCCCGCCACCTCCGTGCCGGCCAGACCGCAGTCGCGGAGGATGACCGCGTCGATCCCACCGAGGCGGGAGCCGGCCAGCGCCGCCGCGCACTCCCGGTCGGCGACCTCCTGCGCGTCGACACCCGCGGCGAGGGCCGCCCACGCCCGGGTGAACCCCCGCTCCGCCGCCGAGCCGTCGGCGTGTGCCACGCGGATCCGCTTCGCGTCACCGATCTGCCGGAAGGCGGGCGCCAGGACGGCGAGCCGATCGACCGGCGGCGCCGCCAGCGCAGCGGTCATGCCGGCGCGTCCAGCCACTCGACCAGCGCCCGCTCCTGAGCATGCAGCGCGTGCTCAGGAGTGCGACCGGCCCGGGTCACCGGCGCCTTGAAGAAATAGCCCAGTTGTTCCTGCGCCCCGCCCTCGCCACGACGGCCAGCCTCGGCCATCAGCCGCACCAGCTCCAGCACGAGCGGCGCGGCGAGGATCGAGTCCCGGCACAGGAAATCGACCTTCAACTGCATCCGCTGGCCGAGGAAGCCGATGAGATCGATGTTGTCCCAGGCCTCCTTCGCATCACCGCGGGGTCGGTAGTAGTCGATGCGTACCACGTGGTCGTCGACGTCGTAGCCGAGGATCTGGTTGAGCACCGACCCCTTGGTGTCGAGCTTGCTCGCCAGCGACGACGGGTCGTCGAGGATCTGGCCGTCCCGGTTGCCGAGGATGTTGGTCGAGTACCAGCCCTCCACGGTCAACGCCCGGGACCGGAAGGCCGGCGCGAGCACGGTCTTGACAAGGGTCTGACCGGTCTTGCCGTCCTTGCCCGCGACCGGCACCCCCGCCTGCTCGGCCAACTCCAGAAGGGCCGGCACGTCCGCGCCGAGACTGGGCGTGAAGTTGACGTAGGGGCAGCCCTCCCGCAGCGCCGCGTAGGCGTAGAGCAGACCCGGGGTGATCACCGGGTCGTCGGCGTCCAGCCCGGCCTCGAACCCGGCGAGGGTGCGCAGCGTCGGGGACGCCGGATCCGGTCGCGCCTCGGTGGACGCCAGATTGACGACCACGATCTGCTGCGCGGAGGTCTCGGCCCGGAACCGCGCCAGGTCGCCGCGCAGATGTGCCACCCGCTCGCGCAGCGGCCCGATCGGCACGGCGTTGGCGCCGGTGGCGTTGCGGCAGTACGCCGGGTCAGCCACCGCCGGCCAGGGACTGATCTTCCCGAGCGGCCCGGCCACGGCCTCCAGGTGCGCCGGCTCGACCACCCGATGCAGGTGCGCGGCCTTCGCCAGATCATCCGGGGCGAGGTCCCAACCACCGAAGACCAACGACTCGTACGGCAGCAGGTCGGCGCGATGGGACAGGGGTAGTCCGGACATGTCCTGCATGCCCAGTCGGAGTAGTTCCACGCCGGCTATCGCCGTGGTCGCCACCGCGCCACCCAGTCCGATCACGGCGACCCCGATCCGTTGCTCCGTCATGCTGCCTCCCGATTCGACCGGCGCGTCCGACCCGAGCCGCCGCGTACCCGGGCCAGACCAGGCCAGTCATACACATGCGTCGACCTCACGGTGACGATCGATACCTCGATTTCCGACGTGGGGGCACCCGGTCGCGGCAAGGATGCAGGTGGGAGTGGTGTCGCTGGTCGCGTGCCGATCGACCGGGGAGGTATGCTGGTGAAGGTGCTGGTCGCGGGAGGTGCCGGATTCATCGGCAGCACGGTCTCCTCGGCTCTGGTGGACGCCGGTCACACGCCGGTCGTGCTGGACAGCCTGGTCACCGGTCGGCGCGAGTTCTGCCGCGGGCGGCCGTTCCGGCTAGCCGACATCGCCGATGCCGACGCGGTGGATGATCTGCTGCGCCGGCACCCGGACATCGAGGCGGTGGTGCACTGCGCCGCGCTGATCGCGGTACCCGACTCCGTCGTCCGGCCGGTGGACTACTACCGGGCGAATGTCTCGGCCACGTTGGAATTCGTCGATCGACTGCTCGCGCACGGGATCCATCGAATGATCTTCAGTTCGTCCGCGGCGATCTACCGGCCGGACGTCGGCCTCGGCGTCGACGAGACCTCGGCGCTGGAGGCGACGAGCCCGTACGCGCAGACGAAGCTGGTGGTCGAGCGGATGCTGGCCGACATCTCGGCGAGCAGCCCGCTGCGGGTGCTGTCCCTCCGCTACTTCAACCCGATCGGCGCAGATCCGGCGATGCGCACCGGATCGCAGATCGCGACTCCCTCACACGCCCTCGGCCGACTGATCCAGGCACACCAGGCCGGCGTGCCGTTCGGGGTCAACGGCCTCGACTGGCCCACCCGGGACGGCTCGGCACTACGCGACTACGTGCATGTCTGGGATCTGGCCGGCGCGCACCTGCGGGCGCTGGAACGCTTCGACGACCTGTTCGCCACGGGCGGCGCCCCGCACGTGTGCGTCAACCTCGGCAGCGGCACCGGAACCACGGTGCTCGAACTGGTGGCGGCGTTCAACGCGGTGGTGAACCGACCGGTCCTGGTCAGGGAAGCTCCGCGCCGGCCCGGCGACACCCCGGGCGCGTATGCCCGTGGTCGTCGAGCTTCGGCACTGCTGGGCTGGCGACCACAACGAGACCTCGCCACCGGCATCACCGACTCGCTCGCCTGGCATCACCGGCGCGGTCAGATCCTCACGAACCTCGCGCCGTACCACCGGCTGATCGCCGGTTGACCCGCACCGCCGCCGTTCATTGGGGCCCTGCCTGCGGCGCGTAGCGCAGCCACACGTACGGCACAGGCTGGGCTCTGTTCCACTCGTCGGCGTCGTCCGCAGGCACCGGCACGAAGGCCGCACCGGCGTAGCAGCGCAGCGCGGGGAGATTGTCCGGCCACACCCGCACGAACACCGCGGAATGACGGGCGAGCGCCTCGGCGGTCAGAGCCGTCACCAGCCGTCGGCCGATTCCCTGACCGCGGCACGACGGGGCCACGATCAGACGGGCCAGCTCGACCTCGGCTTCCTCGTCGTCGAGCCACAACTCGCCGTATCCCACCAGAGCGCCGTCCACCACCGCCCGGTACGCGACGACGTCGGGCGTGTCCGACCACCCCGCGACCACCCTCGCGGAGACCTGATCACGCGCACACCACCGACGGCACTCCTGCGCCGACGCCGGCCAGCTCGCCACGACAGCCGCGTCCCGCGCCCCGGACAGGTTCCTTAGGTCCATCGCACCTCCGTATCCGACTCCCCCAGACCGAGGGCACGGCGTCGCGCCAGCGAGTCGGGCACCCGTTTAGGTGCCCATGTTTGCGAGAATCGCGGGGGGGGGGGGGGGGGGGGGGCCCCCCCGGGGGGGGGGGCCCCCCGCCCCCCCCCCCGCCGCGGCGCGCCGCTCTGCATCGCCGGGCCGGGCGGCGGGGGTGCCTTGCCGAGATCAGCTCTTGAAGGCGTCCTTGATCTTCTCACCGGCCTGCTTGAGCTTGGCGACGGCCTGGTCACCACGGCCCTCGGCTTCGAGCCGCTCGTCGTCGGTGGCCCGTCCGACGCCTTCCTTGACCTTGCCGGTGACGTCCTGAGCGGTGTTGTCGATCTTGTCATCGAAGCCCATGGCGATCTCCCTGATCCCGTGCGGTGGTGCTGAGACGATGGTGTCCCGGGCAGATACCCGGTGCGCCCGATCGTCAATCATCGTCCCGGGTGGGCGCCGTCATGGTCCGCGCCGCCTCGCCGGACTACCGTGGCGGCGGACGGGTAGAGGAGGACGTGACCGAGCCCGCGCCGCTCCGCCTCCGACCGCCTGGCGACCGGGGCGCGACGTGAGGGACGCCCTGGCGACTGTGCGCCGCTTCGCCCAGGAGGCGGTCGAGCGGCTGCGCCGCTACTTCATCGTGGCGCTTCAGGCCGGGCTGGCGGCCGGACTCTCCTGGTATGTCGCGAACACCCTGCTGCACAACCCGCAGCCGCTGTTCGCGCCCGCCGCGGCAGTCGGCACCATCGCCGCCGCGATCGGGAACCGGGTACGCCGCACCGCTGAACTACTCGCCGGCGTGGTCCTCGGCGTCCTGGTCGGCGATCTGATCATCGCGGTGATCGGCTCTGGACCGGTGCAGACCGGGCTGGTGGTGGCGGTGGCGATCTCGGTGGCGGTGATCTTCCGGGGCAACGGCGCGGTGATGGTGCAGGCCGGGAGCACCGCCGTCCTCCTGGGCAGCGTCGAGCCCGCCGCGCCGGACCTGGCCGTGCCACGGACCGCGAACGCCCTGGTTGGCGGCGGCATAGCCGTCGTGGTGGCGTTGCTGCTGCTGCCGCTGAATCCGGTGCGGGTGGTGCACCGGGCCGCCGGACCCACCCTCGACCTGTTCGCCAACCAGCTCACCGCCGCCGCGCAGGCGCTCGCCACCGGTGACATCGAGCGGGCCGACGCGGCGCTGCAACGCCTTCAGGCAGCCGAGGCCGAGCGGAAACAGACCACGGAGATCGTCGCCGCGGCCCGCGAGGTGACCGCACTGTCACCGTGGCGGTGGCGGCGGCGGGCCCAACTCCGCCGCTACGAGAACGCGTCCACCCACCTGGAACTGGCGTTCACCAACAGCCGCAACATGGTGCGCCGGGTCGTCGCGCTACTGGACGCCCGGGAACCCGTGCCGCCCGACCTGCCGGCGGCGATCGAGACGTTCGGCCAGTCGCTGCGTCTGCTGCACCGGGACTTCCTGGCCGGCCGTACCCCCGAAATCGCCCGTTCCCGGGCGCTGGACGCCGTCGAGGCGGTCCGCCGGGCCCGCGACACCGATCTCGGCTTCTCCGGCAACATCGTCGCCTCTCAGGTGTTCATCGTGGTCAACGAACTGCTCCAGGCAGCCGGCATGAGCAAGGCGGAGGCGGACCAGGTGGCCGGCGTGTGAGCCGCGCGCCGAGACGGACATCACCCGCTCGCTCCCCCGGCCCGGACGAGGCGGCCCCGGATGTCACGTCGAGCGCAGAGAGACTGCCCGGTCTCCAGGACGTCGTGGGCGAGGAACCGGGCCAGGCCGGCGGCCGGGCCCGCCTGCAGGGCGACGATGAGGTATCCACGGAGCATCCTCGGCGACGAGCCGGTCTCCTGCCCTTCTTGGTCCGACGTGTCTCAGTGCCGGAGCGGGACAGACGCGGGGGCCTCCCGGCCTCGATCGACGTATCCGGGGCCGGGGCCGCCAGGACGATGTCCACGAGCACTCGCACCCCAGCGCCTTCGGTCACGGCTCATTCTCGCTTGTGACGCCTCCGGGCAGGAGGTTGGTTAGGTTCGGAGCATGGGTCGTGGACCTCAGGGTGCAGCTTCGACAGGTGGCGCGTCACCCTCCGTCCACGAGGTGTGGGCGTCGGTGCGGCGCAGCGGCGGGGCCAAGCTCCGGGAGCGCCTCATCCGGTTGCGATTGAGCCTGTTGATCGCGGTGCAGGCGGGAGTCGCCGCAGCGGGGTCGTGGTGGGTCGCCAACGACGTGCTCGACAACCGGCAGCCGCTCTTCGCGCCCGCGGTGGCCGTGGGCACGATCGCGAGCTCGGTGGGACAGCGGTTCAGGCGCACCCTGTTCCTCATCGCCGGTGTGGCGGTGGGGATCACTCTCGGCGACCTGCTGGTCTCGTGGGTAGGCAGGGGACATATCCAGATCGGGCTGATCGTGGCGGTGTCGATCCTGTTGGCGATGCTGTTCAGCGGTGAAGGATCGTTCATCACCCAGGTCGGCGGCAGCGCGATGGTGCTGGCCGTCCTGTCGCCCGCCAGCACGAGCCTGGCGCTGCCCCGACTCGTCGACGGCGTCGTCGGAGGAACGGTCGGCCTGCTGGTGTCCGTGGTCGTGCTACCGCTTCACCCGATCCATCGCATCCGCCGGGCAGGGCGGCCTCTCATCCGGCGGATCGCCGCGCAGATCGACCGAGTGGCCGACGCCGCCGCTGACCGCGATCCGAACATCGCCCAGCAGGCCCTGGACGCACTGCGTAACCTCGACTCCACAGACCTGCAGACGGCGCTGTCGGCGGCCGTCGAGGTCGTGCGGCTCTCCCCCTTGCGCTGGCACAACCACAACTCCGTCGAGGGCTGGCGGCACGGCAGCGAACTGATGCTCCGGTCCCTGCTCCAGAGCAGAGACCTCGCGCTGAACATGGAGGCCGCGCTGCGACGTGACGAAGCCGTGCCACCCAGCCTGCCCCAGGCCATCCACTGCCTCGCGGACGCCGTTCGGCACGTCGCGATCGAGTGGTCACCCACCTCGGGTAGCCCCTCCCGCTCGCAGGAATCCGCGCTCAAGGCTGTCAAGTGCGCGCAGGACGCACTCAACGACAAGCTCGACATCAACGGCATCAACATCGCCAACGACATCAGCATCATCGCCGTCAACACCATCCAGGCCACCGGCGTCAGCAAGAACGACGCCGAAGCACTCCGCTGCCATCTCGGGCCGGACACCACCAACCGAGCCTGAACTCCGCTGACGGTCCTCCCGACCGACGTGACGCACCTGGCGGACCGCACGAGCGTCACCACGACGTCGGGTGTCGACTGCGGGTTCGAACCGATGAACGGGCGGATCCTCGTGGCCCACCCATCGTTCCGTTTCCCGGCCCGCGTGGCGGCTCGGCGCGCCTCCCTGACCCGAGCCCGCCGCGCTCCAGCGCGGTGACGACCGGCCGCGGCTGCCGACATCCGACGGTCGGGTGGCCTTGCCTCCGCAGCCGGACGCGGCAAGCCTGAACACGTCGGGTGCGCGAATCGACCCGGTGACCCGAGCGGGCCTGGTGAGGCGGTGGAGGCACGGTGGAGGCGTTGCGGAGTGGCCGCTGGCGGGGAATCTGCTGCCTCGTGGCAGCCGCCGGTTACGGCAAGACCACCGCGTTGCGCCATTGGTACCCCCGCACGACCGCCCGTCGGTTACCGGTCGAGGCGGGGTCGCTGCGGCACCTCGTCGACGACGCGGTGCGGACGGGCGAGCGACTGATCGTCGTCGACGACCTTCCGCGGACACCGGCCGACGACCTGGACCTGCTACTGGCCGCGGTCGCTCGGGAAGAGGAGGATGTGCAGGTCGTGCTGGCCTCGCGGTGGCCGCTTCCCCCGCCGGCCGCCCGCTGGATCGGCAGCGGCCTGTGGACCGAGCCCGGCCCCGTAGGGCTGGCACTGACCCCGGAACGCATCACGCGCCTGGCGGCCGAGGATTACGGCATCACCGGCCCGGACCTCGGCGACCGCCTCCACGCGGCCACCGGTGGCTGGCCGGCTCTCGTGCACCTGTCGGCGGACGCCCTGCGTCTGCACGGGGTGCCACCCGGCCCGTTGGCCGTCGCCCTGGCCGAGCCCGGCGCCCCGCTCACCCGGTACATCGCCGAAGAGGTGATCGGCCCGCTGCCGGCCGAGGTCACCCGCCTGCTCCGCCACGTCGGTGACGCGTCCCCCGTGAGTGTCGGGCTGTGTCGTGCACTCGGTCACCGCGGTGCCCCGCGCGTCGTCGACGTGCTGCGCCGCACCGGGCTGCTGACCCGCACGCGGCCGGTGGCCGGGCCGGGAGCGGCGACGCCCGGGGAGCACCTCGTGCCGGTACTCGTCGAGGTGGCGCGGCAGGGGCAGCGACGTCCGCCGGCGGGTCGCACGGTCGGCACCGCCGCTGCCGCAGCCGCGTGGTACGACGAGCATGGCCCACCGGACGCCGCCGCCCGGGAGCATCTGCGAGCCGGCAACCACCCGCGGTGCGCCGGCGTGCTCGACCAGCACGGCGAACGGATGATCGCGACGGGGCGGGCCAGGGCCGTGGCCGACATGGTCGCGAAGCTTCCCGACAACCACCTGAATAGGCGGATCCGCCTGGTGTACGGCGACGCGCTACGCACCCTGGGTGACCTCGACGCCGCCGCACGCGCATACGACGCCGCGGCGGCCACCCCACCCGGCTGGGACGCCGGGCTGGCCTGGCGCGTGGGTCGGATCCACTATCAGCGCGGTGACGCCCGCGCCGCGTTGGAGGCACTCCGACGGCCCCGGCCGGAATCGGCCCCGCCGGTCGACGAGGCGCTCCTCCTGGCCTGGACCGCTCACGCCCACCTCTTGAGCGGGGACACCGACGTCGCGCTCGACTGCGCACGACGATCGTTGACCGTCGCCACCGCGACCGGACAGGACGCGGTCCTGGCCGCGAGCCATCTCAGCGTGGCCCTGTGTCTCGGCGTCACCGGGGATGTCGCGGGCAGCGAGGAGCACTACGCTCTCGCACGTCCGATCGCGGAACGCGCCGGCGACCTCCTGCTGCTCGCCCGGATCGCCACCAACCGCACGCACCACCTCCTGCGGACCGGCCGGTTCGCCGACGGCCTCGCCATGGCCGAGCAGGCCGCCCGATACGCGGCGCTGGCCGGCGCGCCCAGCATCCGCGCCATCGCCACGAGCAACGAGGCGGAAGCGCTGGCGATGCTCGGCCGGTACGACGAGGCGGTGCAGCGGTACGAGGCGGCGCTGGCGCAGTACCAGCAGAAGGGCTCCCGTCGGTTCACCTACGCCCTGCTCGGGCTCGGCGATCTGTACCGGCGCCGGGGCTGGCGTGAGCAGGCCCGCGCCGCCTACGAGGAGACGGTTCGGGTCGCCGAGGAGGCCGGCAACGCCCACGTCCTCGTGCCCGCGCTGTCCGGACTGGCACTGGTACGCCTCGACGAGGACGTCCGGGCCGCTGCGGCACATGCCGAGCGGGCCGCCGGTGAGGTGGCGGACGACATCGCCGTACCGGCGCTCCTGGCGCGGGGCTGGGTGGCTCTCCGGACGGCCGCACCCGAACGGGCAGCCGGGGCGGCCGCGGAGGCGGCCCGCATCGCGCGTCTTCATGACGACCGGGCCGGGCTGGCCGATGCGCTCGAGCTACGGGCCGCGACCGAGACCGACGTCGACCGGAGCCGGGAGGCGTTGCGCGAGGCACACGCGCTCTGGAGCCGGGCCGGCGCGGCGGTCGAGGCGGCCCGGCTCCGAGTGGTCCTCGGTCGGCTGCCCGGAGCCGACGTCGACGACCGGCTGGCCGGGCTGCTCGCCGCCGAGCAGGTCGCATCCGCCGGCGCCCTGGTGGAGCGGGCGGCGAGCATGTCCGCGGGAGGGTCGAACGGTGCCGGGCCGATCCACCGGACCGTCGTGATCCGGGCACTCGGCCGATTCGAGGTGCACCTGGACGGCATCCCGGTGCCACCCTCGCAGTGGCAGTCGCGCAAGGCCCGTGACCTGATGCGGATCCTGATCGCCCGGCGCGGGCGGCCGGTGCCTCGTGGCGAGCTGTGCGAGTTGCTCTGGCCGGACGACGACCCGGCCCGCACCGGACACCGCCTGTCGGTCCTCCTCTCGATCGTCCGCGCGGTCCTCGACCCGGCACGGGCGCTCGATCCCGACCACTTCATCGTCGCCGACCATGCCTGCGTCGCGCTCGACGTGAGCCGGCTCCGCGTGGATGTCGAGGAGTTCCTGGCCCACGTGGCGCACGGATGCCGGCTGGTGGATCGCGGCGCGCTGGAGGAGGGCCGGACGGTGCTCGTCGCCGCCGACGGTCAGTACCGTGCCGACGCGTTCGAGGACGAGCCGTACGCCGACTGGACGGTCTCGATGCGCGAAGAGGCACGGGCGGCGTACCTCCACCTGCTGCGCACGCTGGCTCAGGTCAGCCAGGTCACGTCCGGACCGGCGGCGGCGGTGGGCTACCTGCTCCGGCTGCTCGAACGCGACCCCTACGACCAGTCCGCCCATCGGGCTCTGATCCGCTGTCTGGTAACCGGCGGGCAGCACGGTGAGGCGCGCCGGGCCCTCGCCCGCTATCAGGAGGCGATGCGGGCCATCGGGGTGCATCCACCGGAGGACATGATCCTGGCACCCGTCGCCACGTCGTCGCCGCGGAGACGGCAACAGCCGGCGACCGGTCGACCGGGTGGGCGACCGGCCGCGCGGGAGGGCCGGAACCCGGCGACCGGCCATGGTCGCTGACGCGCACCGGTCAGTGGAACGCGGCCAGGAGCACCCCGGCGACGGTGAGCGTTGCACCGTCGTCGCCGGACGCCGCGGTGACGCCGACACGATCGGTGGCCGGCGCTCCCGGCAGCCGGCTCGCCCGGACCGCCTCGGCAACGGCCAGACGAAGGTCCGGGCCGGACGCCAGCGCGCTGAGGAAGACCTCTCCCTGCCCAGTCACGATGGCGCCGACTCCGTACACGTGAACGTCCGGGCCGGGTGGCCCGGTGACCGCTGTCCTGGGCCAGGTGCCGTCAGCACCGGCGTCGACACCGACCCGGACGCCTGCCGGGCCGGTCTGGGACGCGCAGACGCCCAACGCGGTGAGGCTGGTCGGGTCGACGTCGCCGCGCGCGTGTACCCGCAGCTTGCGCAGGCCGGCATCGAAACTCACCTCGTCGACGTACGTCCGATCCACTGAGCCCTCGAGGCGGAAGCCGGTGCCGACCAGCAGCGTGCCGTTCGGGCAGTCCGCCTCCGCCGTCGAGGTCGAACGGACGGTGGCCACCACCCGCAGCGGTGCGACGGTGGACGAGTCGCAGGTCGCGTACGCCGTCAGGGACCAGTCGGTCGGGTGCCCGCTCCGGGCGGTGGCGCTGACCGTCACGGCTGACAGTTGCGGGTTCGGCTCCATCGCGGTCAGCACCACGCCACCGTTTCCGTTAACGACGCGGGCGCCCGCCGAGAAGACTGTGGCCGAGCCCGGACAGGCCGCAGTGACCGTCTTGGTGGCCTGCCCGTCGCTGGCACTGGAAGCCGTGACCCGGACCGGTCCGGATGCGCCCGCGCCGGCTGGCCCCGCCACGCCGACGGTCATCCCCAGCATCACGGCGATCGCACCCGCCGTCCGTTGTGTGATGCATCTCGTCGCCATCTCGCTCCTCCGTCCTCGCCCGCGACGTCCGCAGGCACGCACCATGCTCCGACCGGACGTCAGGGTGGCGTCACGGTGGAAGGCGCCGGCGGCTGCGCCGCCATCCTGAGCGGATCGTGACGCGACCCTGATCCCTCGACCGAGACTCGACACCGGAAGCCGCGCAACGGCCGCGGCGTGATCGAGGAGGAACCATGCGGACCAACCTGTTGGCACGACGGATCGCGATCCTGACGGGAGTGGGCGCGCTGGGACTGGTCGGGGCCGTGCCGGCCCAGGCGGCGGTGCAGCGGACCGACCGGTTCTCCATCACCGACCAACACTTCGACTTCGGCGACGGTGACCTGGGCAACGTCTCCGGGAGACCGCAGTCCGACGGCCGGCTGGAGTGGGATCTCGTCGCCGGTAGATGGGAGCCCCGACTGCTCGGGCGCCTCTACGTCAACAACGCCTCCGGCGAGTGCGTGCGGATCCAGATGGTGGTGGTCTACCAGAACGGCGTGACCACCACCGAGACGGACAGCGCGTCCGACTTCTGCGCACCGAACGGGCAGACGTGGCGCAGCGAGGTGGACTTCCGTCCGGTCAGCTCGGCGTACGTCGCCAGCGTCCACTTCCGGCTGCAGAGCGCGCCGGCCGGCGGCTGGCAGTTCTCGACCGAGGCGACCACGGTGCCGTACCCGGCACCGTGGTGGCTGCCCTGATCACGACCGGACCGGTTCGGACGCGGATGGACGACCATCACGGCGGGGTGCCGGCCGAGCGCCGGCACCCCGCCGCCGGCCCGCAGCCCATCGACACGTACCTTTTCGAAATTCCTTGCCGGCACGAGGGTTGCCCCTGTTGCGTCGATGTCACATCCCGAGGCAAGGAGTGACCCGATGGCCCTCACCCGATCCTCGATCCACCGCCTGCTCGCCCCGATCGCCGGCATGATCCTGCTGGCGACACTGCCCGGCTCCGCCGACGCCGGCCCGGCCCGCACCGCTGCCCCGCACGGCCACGCCGGACACGGGCACCCCGCCGGAGTCACCGATCACGAGCACTCCTTCGGTGTCGGCGCCAGCCCCGTCACCGTGCCGCCAGACGACCCGGTGCGAGGACTCGTTCACCGTGGCCTCGCCGCCGACCGGACGGGACCCTGCGTCGGCGGACTGCGGGTCGCGTCGGTGAGTCCGACCATGTGCACGCACGGCCCGGACGCCCCACCGCCAGGGCTGGTGGTGCGGACAACCGTCGATCCACTGCCGCCCGGCGGCCGGATCGGCGCGCTGGCCGCGTGCGACGGCGACGGCGTCACCGGCCGCCGCGTCGAGGTCGTCTACGTACACGGCGCCGCCAACCGCTACGACCAGTACCTGGAGACGTTCCGCCGCCTCGCCGAGGAGATGGACGTCATCTACAACGAGAGCGCCCGGGAGACCGGTGGCGAGCGGCACATCCGCTTCGTGACCGAGACTGCCGGCGGCTCCTGCCGCCCGGTCGTGCGACGGGCACAGGTGCCGCAGACCGCCCTGTCCGACTTCGGCGCCAGTGTCAACGCGGTGAAGGCGCTCGGATTCAACCGGACCGACCGCAAGTACGTGATGTTGGTCGACGCGAATGTCTACTGCGGGATCGGCGGCTTCGCCGGGGACACCCGCAAGACCGACGCGAACCGGTCCAACGCCGGCCCCGAGTACGGTCGGTCGGACAGCGGGTGTTGGAACGCCGGCGTCGCCAGTCATGAACTCGGCCACAACCTGGGGGCGGTCAACAACAACGCGCCCAACGCCTCCGGAGGAGGACACTGCACCGACGAGTGGGACGTGATGTGTTACTCCGACGAGCCGAACTTCCCGCCGATGCGGTACGTCTGCGGCGACCGGTCCCACGACCAGCGTCTCGACTGCCGGCATGACGACTACTTCCACACGAACCCGCCGGCCGGATCCTACCTGGCCGCCAACTTCAACGTGGCCGACAACCTCTTCCTCGTCCGAGGCGGGGCCACCCCCGAGCGAACGGTGTTGAACCCGGTGTCCGGCCGGTGCCTCGACGTCTCCGGCGGTCGCACCGCGGACGGCACGAGGGTGCAGTTGTGGGACTGCCTCAACAATCCGGCGCAGCGGTGGACGTGGTCCGGTTCCAGCCTGGTCAATCCGAACTCCGCCAAATGCCTGGACGTGGCCGGTGGCGCGACCGGAGACGGCGCCGAGGTACGGCTGTGGACCTGCCTCGGCAACAGTGCCCAGCAGTGGGTGGCACAACCCAGCGGCAATCTGGTCAATCCCGCGTCCGGCAGGTGCCTCGACGCGGACGGCTGGGGAACGCAGAACGGCACCCCGACGATTCTGTGGACCTGCGGAGCCGGTCCCCAGGCCAACCAGGTGTGGCAGTTCCGCTGACCAGCGCGCGGGGCGCACCCTGCCCCATGCCTCCCCAACCGGGATCGGGCCGGCCGAGGCATGGGGCAGTGCAGGCGGGGAATCGTCCGGGCATGGCCAAATACACCAAGCCCGAACTGCGGGAGAAGCTCAAGGCGCAGATCCGCGATTCCGACAAGGGAGGTCGGAAGGGGCAGTGGTCGGCGCGGAAGTCGCAGTTGCTCACCCAGGAGTACAAGCGACAGGGCGGAGGGTTCATCGGTCCCAAGGACGAGCGGCAGCGTTCCCTACAACGGTGGGGGGAACAGGACTGGCGCACCGAGGACGGCTCGACCCGGGCGCGCCAGGGCGGTGAGACCCGCCGGTACCTTCCCAGGCAGGCCTGGGAGCAACTCTCCGACCGGGAGCGAGAGGCGACCGAGACCAAGAAGCGGCGCGCGTCGAAGAGCGGCCGGCAGTTCGTCGCCAACACCGGGCCGGCCAAGCGCGCGCGGAAGAACGTCACGACGCCGAACCGGCTGTCGGACCTCCCGGTCGCCGAAGCGAAGAAGGTCGCGCGCGGGCTTGACACCCGGGAACTCCGCGCCGCGCTGCAACGTGAGCGGCGCGGAAAGGCCAGAAAGACCCTCCTCCAGCCGATGGAGTCCGAGCTGAGGCGCCGCTGAGCCTGGGCCGCTGTCGGACCGGGCGGTCGGGCACCTGGGTGGAGCGGTCGCGGGGGCGGGCGGCGTGGTCGCCGACGGGCACCGGGATCCCGGCGGCCGACCTCGCCTCGGCGGCGCGGTCCGAGCGGCAGGTCAGACCGACTTGGGTCGGTGCTGTCGGCGCCGTGCGCCGACAGCACGCTCGGCTCGGCGTCGCCGCCGCGTGCGTCGCCCCCCTCAGCCCGGCAGTAAGCGGCCGAGCAGCCCCCTGGCGGTCGCGCCGGTTCGGTAGGACTGGACGAGGTAGGAACCGAGCACGATGTTCGCGCCGGCGAGGGCGGGCACGACGTACTGGGTCAGCCGTTGGCGGCGCTGCCAGACGGCGATCTCGTGCGGGGTCGCGGGGGTGGACACGGTGGCGTCCCTGACCTCCACCGGCTCCCCGCGCTGCCGGGCCTCCTCCGCGAGGCGACCGAGGCGGGTGCCGCAGTAGGCGGCGTAACCGGTGGCGACCGCGCCCAGCACCGCCGTGGCCGCCTTGGCGGCGCCCGCGGAGCCATAACCCTTCTGCATCGCCAGCCGGCCCCGACTGCTCCTCGTGAGCTGCGCGCCAGCGACCAGCGTGGCCCGATGCCGAGCCACTGGGCGGGGCTGAACCGGCTCCACGCGGACTTGGCCACGCGGATCCGATCGATGCCCTGACTGAGGTCGTTGCCGGACTTGTTCACCCCGGCCACCCCCATGACGCTGCCGCCGAACCACAACGCGGATCCGACGTCGTGGACCGCCTGGGCCACAGCGTGGTTGTCGGTCGCGGTCATCTGCATGGAAGTCTCCTGTTCGGTTGGTCGTCAGTGCGCCACCACGTCGCGGCGCAGCGCGGTGGTGGCGCCGGCGCGACTGCCCTCCACGCGCCCGAGGGACTGGGACGCGACGGCGTGGCCAGCGATCAGATGAGCGACGTTACGGACGAACGGGGGGTAGTTGCTCGTTTTCCCGACACGACCGCCCGATGGTGGGCCGAGTCGAGCCGACAGCATGCGAAGCGGGTGAGGTGACCGGCGGGGCGCCGCTCTACGGTCAGGGTCACCCCGTCAGTCGCGCGTCGACGCCCGCCGACCCTACGCCCGGTACACGGGGCCCGCGGGACAGCGGGACAGCGGGGCCATGCCACCTGAGCGGGGACCGGACTCGATCGCCGTGCTCAACGGGCCGAGGGTTGCTCAGCGATTGGCTGCTGACGGTCAACGGCGGGCGTCTGCTGGTGCTGCGGTCCTAGACGAGCCGGAGCAGTGACGCCGGTCGCTGCTCTCGACGCCGGCAGCGACCAGGGCGCTCTCACTCTCGCGCTACCCGCCGGGAAGGCCGCCCGCAATCTCGTCGCGCTCGAGGGCGCCGACGGCTACCACATCATCGCCCGCACCTCCGTCACCGCTGAGCAGGCCCGCGCCTGCCTGCCCAGGTACGCCAGCCAGACGACCGGCATCGAGCTGACCGGGGTCGCCGCAGCGCCCAGGAACGCGGTCGCATGAGGAAGCGGCCCGACATCGTCACACCCGCACGTCGCCCAGGGCGAAGCCAGTGTTCTTCGCGCCCGACAGGCGACCCCTTCGGCGTTCCCGACCGGGAGTACGGTAATCGCGTCATCATCCGTACCGCCGACGCTCCCAGCAGGTCACGCGCCACCGCTCGGCCGGCTCGGTCGGCATGGGCCACCGCGCGGCCGAGGAGCACCGGTCGTCCTCCGGAAGCGGGGCCGTTGCATGAGCTACGAAGCTGTCGTGCAACAGCAGGCACTGCGTCTCGCCGATCTGGCACGACGAGTCGCGGAGGTGGACCAGTGGATCCAGGTGCTTCTGGACTGGATCGAGACGGCAATCCACGATATGTCGCCGGAGACCGCCACCGACGAGCGAACGGTCTGACTCGTGCGGGGCGACGTCCTCGACGATGGATTCGGCCTGCCTGGCCCTGGGTACGTGCGTTGGATGTAGGGTGACCCCTCCTCGGACCCGGAGGTCGCGATGCAGCCGTTCACTCCCTGGGCGTGGCGTGAGAGCTTCCTCAACCCCGCCCGCCGCGACGACGAGTCGAACCCGAGCCACTCCGACGCCGGCCAGCGCGGCGACGCCGACATGGTGGGCTATCGGGTGGAGGCCACCGACGGGCAGATCGGCTCGGTCGACCGGGCCAGCTACGACGTCGGCGACGCCCTGCTCGTCGTGGACACCGGTCCGTGGATCTTCGGTCGTAAGGTGCTCCTGCCCGCCGGCACCGTCGCTCTGGCCGACCACGACGCCCGTACCCTGTTCGTCGACCGCACCAAGGAGCAGATCGAGAACTCTCCCCGGTACGACGAGGCGGACTTCGACACCGCCCAGTTCCGCCAACGCGTCGGTGACTACTACGCAGGCACGTACACCGCCCCGCCGGATGACGAACCCGACAGGCCCTGAGCAAGAGATGCCGGCGGGAAACGGCGGCGCCGGTGCCGTGGCCTGGTCCGCACCGACAGGGTTTGCGGCGCCTCCTTGAGGATCGGCATCAGACACCCGGGGCCGGCTCAACCTGGCGGAACGCCGTCTCCGTACCGATGACCGGGAACGGAGTTGGGCGTCCGACGACGCGGTATCCAGCCCAGGAACCGTGCGTGCAGGTGTCGGGTCGATTCCGCGGGCAGGTCGGTCAGCGCCCTTGTGTAGCAGGCGCCAAGGTACTGGAAGACGGCGCCCGGCGCGCAGCGGTGCTCATACCTCAGGCGCTCGCGACCGGGCCGGCACGGCCAGGGCTGCGCGCAGTCGCCGCAGTACCAATCAGGCACCACCGGCAGGTGCTGCGGGCGCGGAGCATGCACCGCCGCTGCGGACCCTCGTAGGCGGGTCATCAACCGTTCACCGGCGAAGAGGAAATCAATCCTGAGTTCGTCTGTCGCGTCAGATTTCCGATGCGGCATCTTCACGTTTGTGGTCCCTTCTCAGAGGGTGCATCCCGCATCGGAGACCGTAACTCCGGTGCCCGCCAGAACGACCTAAGGCGCTGATCAGCGACTCGACGGGGGAACGAACCGACCGGAGTACCAGGAGTAAACCGCAGGTCAGGATGGGCGTGGGAATTCGATATGACGCAATTTGCGGAAAGCGACAGTGCGCGGCAGACGTCCGCGGGGCTCGTCCAGAGGGCGCGGTCCGGACCGACCGTCGGTGAAGCCGCGCACGGCGAAGCCGACCCGGCCGACGCGCTCCCGACCCACGTCGTCACCCGGCGGTTTCGTTTCCCCGACCGACTCCGCCGGAGGCAGCACCGATCCGAGGTGGCGGCGACCGCGGTGCCGGCGCCGAGCCACACCAGCAGCCGTCCACGACGTTGATCAGGAGAGGTCATGGAGCTAACAATCATCTGGGTTCCCGCCGACATCGAGCCGTCGGAGCCCGCCGTCGCGGCGTGTCTCATCACCTTCGCCGACACGCCTACCGACTGAACGGAATCGTCTAGGCTCCGTGGGAGACCATCGAGCAGGCGATGATCGACGGGGAGGTGGACAATTCGTCATCTCTACGGACGTGGCCGGCGCGGCGGTCGGGCGCCCGCACCCCAGTCGGCCGGATCGATGGTTGACATGACGAGTGTCGATTGGTCAGTCTGGGAGAGCGCTCTCGTGCGCCGGGAGGTCAGCCGCCTTCCGAGCCCAGCGGGAACCGGACGATGCCATGAGACGACAGCGGATGATCGGCAACCTTCTCGTCACCGCTCTGCTCGCCGCGAGCGGGTTGTGGCAGGTTGGCTTCACCGCCTCGCCCGCCGAGGCGGCACAGAGCATCCGCGCGGCGGATCCCAGTGTCATCCGGGTCGGCGGCACCTACATCTCCGTCCAGTCACTCGGCGATGGCATCGCCGTCCGCCAAGCCCCGTCACCCGACCAGCTTGGCGGGGCGGCGCAGCGTCGGGTCTGGTCGGACACCCGGGGTCGAGGCGGCATCTGGGCACCGGAGATCGTTCTCGACGGTGGTCGCTACTACATCTACTTCGCGCTGGGCGCGGGCAGCAGCCGCCGGATGTTCGTGATCAGCTCGACGTCGCCGGACAGCGGCTACACCGCCGAGCAGAAACTGGCGCTGCCGGACGACAGGTGGGCCATCGACGGATCATTGTTCACCTTCAACGGGCAGCGCTGGTTCGTGTGGTCCGGCTGGGCCGGCGACACCAACGTCGAGCAGAACATCTACCTCGCCCGGATGAGCAGCCCGACCACGCCGGTCGGGGCGCGCCACGTCATCTCTCAACCCCGGGAGCCGTGGGAACGGGTGGTCGGCAACCCGTTCATCAACGAGGGACCGGAGCCGATCCGGGACCCCAACGGCCAGTTGCACATCGTCTACTCCGCCAACGGAAGTTGGAGTGACCAGTACTGCCTCGCCGACCTGCGGCTGAGGGCCGGCGGCGACCCGACGTACGTGTGGGACTGGTACAAGTCCAACGGCTGCCTGTTCGGCTCGAACCGGTCCACGATGATGCCGGGTTGGGATCCGACCCTCTACGTCGACGGTCCCGGCCACCACAGCTTCGTGCTGCTGCGCGGCGACATCGCCACCAGCCCGCCCGCCGGGCCGCGATTTCCGCTGATGTTCCACGCGGTGCCGAAGGGAACGCCATACAACTGGAGCAACCGGTTCTGGTACACCGGCACGTTCTGCTGGTGGGGCAACACCACCTACCGACGGGCCAACGTCCCCGGGCCGAATGATGACACCGGCTGGAGCCTCAAGTTCTTCGAGTAGCGCCAGGGGCGATCCGCCGCACCGCGCCGATCGCCCGTCCGAGCGAGGTCGCGGCCCTCACCGACCATCTGGGCCCGCCCCGACGCGATGTCAGCCGACCAGCCGCCAGTTGTGGTCTGTCGTCCCGTTGTCCTCGTACTGGACGACGTGGGCGTCATCCAGGACGGACATGCCGTCCACCCCCAGCAGGAGACCGCTGTGGCGATTACGGATCCGGAACCAACCGTCGTAGTTGCCGATCAACTGCCACAGGTGGTCGGCGCTGCCGTTGTCGCGGAACTGCTGCGCCCGCGCGCTGTTCGCCCGTGACATCGCCGCGACGGCCAGCAGCAGTCCGCTGTGCGAGTTGACGATCTTGTACCAGTTGTTGCCGACGTGGTCGAGCCGCCAGTCGTGGTCGGCGGTGCCGTTGTCAGCGAACTGCACCACGTCGGCACTGTCCGCGGTCGACATGTCGCTCACCCCGAGCACCTTGCCGGAGTTCTGGTTCCGGATGCGATACCAGCGGCCCGCCACCACGGGCGCGGGGACCGCACGCACCCGCCACTGCAGGATGCCCGCCGACACCCCCGGTCGAAGCTGCACGACGACGCGCAGCGCCGTGGTCACCACCGGCGTGAAGGACACCGTCTGGTACGCGTTGATCCCCGTGCCGTATCCCGAGGGGTTCGCGACCGGCTGCCAGGCGCCGGAGTCGGTCAGGTAATCCACCCGCCAGGTGGCCGGGGTCCGGCAGGAGCCGTGCCCGGTGTCGTCGAACCAGTACACGCTGGCCGACGAGACCCGGACCGGCAGGGCGAAGCGATACTGTGCCCACTCCGTCGTGCCGAGGTGGTCCCACCACGTGAACCGGGGGCGGCTCGTCTCGTACGAGCTGCTGGGGTCGTAGCCGCTGTTGAGCGCCGTGACGGTGTCGCCGCTGAAGCAGTGCGACGCCGACGGGACGGCCGGAAGCTGCCAGTCCCGGTTGCCGCCGATGGTCGGGAACGAGGTGATCCGCAACGACGCCGAGCCCATCGGCACCAGCCGTACCGTCTCGGACGGCTCGTCGGAGGCGACCGGGCTCGGCTGCAGGGTCGCCACCACGTTCTCGCCGTCCTGCTGCCAGTTAGGGACGGCCCTGGCCGACGCGGTCAGCACCAGCGGATTGCCGGCCGGGGTGAACGGGTTGCCGGTAGCCCCGGTGCCCCGCACCGTCCAGCCGCCGGGCAGCAGGCCGTAGTTCCAGGCCGAGGTGGGCAGGACGGTCCACTCCGGCCAGGCCGACGCGGGGTCGTTGCGGCGCAGGAAGTTCTGGCCGACCTCCAGCGAATAGGTGAGCGGCCCGTTGCTGACCGAGATCGAGTTGTTGTTCCCCGCCCAGGTCGTGGTCCGTGGCGACATCGGCAGCGTGAGGCTCACCGTGTCGCCGTCGCGCCAGGTGCGGTTCACCGGCAGGTAGGCCGGACCGGCTACGGCGCCGACCGGCGCGCCGTTGACCGCCACCGACGGGTTCGGGCACCAGCCCGGGATCCGCAGGTACAGCGGGAAGGCGACCGGCGCCGGCGTGCCGATCCGGATGGACACCGTGCCGTCGAAGGGATATCCGGTGCTCTCGGTCAGTGTCACCGAGGTGGCGCTCGCGCCGACCTTCGCGCCGACCGTGCAGGGTGCGTAGAGGGAGGCTGCCAGACCTCGGTCGGCGGTGGCGTGCCAGAGGTTGTCGGTGAAGTAGGGCCAGCCCTGCCCGTAGTTGTGCGGGCAGCAGCGGTACTGGTCGACGCCCTGCAGGAACGCCTGCATCGCGAAGCCGTTCTGGAACTGCCCCTGCGTCTTGGGCCGGTCGTCGAGCTGGATGGAGTTGGCGCTGACGATGTAGTGCAGGCTGCGGTGCGTGACCGGCTCCATGGCGGCCGGCAGTGAGTTGAAGGCGAGGGACTCGCAGCCGTCCGCCCAGCCCGGATCACCGGTGAGCCGCGCCATCACCTCGAAGCTCTGCATGTATTCGACGATGCCGCAGGTCTCGAAGCCCTGCCGCGGGTCCCGACTCCAGTCGCGGACGTTCTCGTCCCCGGCGAAGCCGCCACCGGGGAACTGACCCCAGGTGTCCTGCATCCGGGCGTACGTCCGGTAGGAGGCCTGAGTCAGCGCGGCGTTGCCGCGCAGCGCGACGTACGCCGGCTCGGTGAATCCCTGCGCGAAGTCGACGTTGTGGAAACTCGGGATGTTGTCCACGTAGTTGGCGCTGTACTGATGGATCTTGTCGGCCAGACCGAGCAGGAAACCGTCCCCGGTGCGCGCGAACAACCAGTACACGCTGTCCAGGTTGGTGGCCCACCGCACCCGGCCCCACGACTGGTTGAACGCCGACGCGCCGAAGGTGCTCTGGTAGCGCAGGAATCGGGTCAGGAAGGGCACGATGCGGCCGTCGCCGCTGTATTCCTGATAGGTCCGCAGGGCCTGGAGCAACGGCATGAACGGCCAGAAGTCCGGCCCACCGCCGAGCGAGGTGCGCAGCCGGGTCGGCCCGAAGAAGCCGTCGGGCTGCTGGGTGGCCAGGATGCCCTCGACCCAGGCGGACACCTTGCCGCGAAGTCCCGGGTCCCCGGTGACCCCGGCGAGGGCGGCGAGCCCGCGCAGCCAGTAGGTCAGCTCCTCCCAGCCCGCCTTGGCGGGGTTCGTCCACCCGCTGTCCCCACGAACCAGGAAGTGCGACACCTCGTCGTAGGCCCCGGCGATGCCGGTCGTCTCCAGCGTCAGCTGCTCGCGCAGCCAACCAGCCGCCCGGATACTGCCGGTGGGCAGCTTGAGGAACGGCGTCCGGGTCAGGCCGGCGGGATAGGGTTGGTATAGCCCTCCGCTGGAGGTGTCGCCGACCAGTCGCACCGGGTTGCCGGTGCCGGCCGCCCACCCATCGGTCACGGCTCGTCCGGCGAGCGCCAGCCCGCCGGCGATTCCCACCACGCCGCGCAACATCAGTCGTCGCCGCATCGATCCTCCTCGGCCCGCCGCCCTATAACGTTATAGAGAGAGTACCGTCAATGTCTTCCCCTTGTAAACGCACCGCCGGAGGCGCCGTTCGCGCCGGTGCCGCACCGGGCTGGATCCCGCCGGCGGTTTTCCTCGCCTGGTGAGCGTCCGGTGCCGGGCGAGGCAGACTAGAGGGCGATGAGCATCGACCGGGTCGCCCTGAGCCGCGGCACGACGGTGAGCGGGCCATGCCCCGCCGGCGCCGTGCGGGAGTGGTCGTGGCTGGTGACCGCGGCCGGCGTCCGGTCGCTCCTGCGGCACACCGTCGACGGTACGGCGGGCGCAGCGCGGGCCGGGCTGACGATCAGGGGTTTCGCGCCCGCCGTCCTGCTGTACCTGCCGGTGGCGCGGTGGGCGCTGCGCCGACTGGTGCGTCGATGACCCGGCGGTACAACTGTCGGTGCGGTAAGAAGCGCTACCGCGACGAGCCCGCCGCGCTCCTGGCGGCCGCTACCGACCAGGGCAGCCACGGTGGACTTGTCAGCGTCTACCGATGCCCCGGCGGGTCGGCCTGGCACCTCACCGCGGCGGGGTTCGTCCCCGAGGCGCTGCGCCCGCTCGGGCGGCGACTGGCCCACGCACTGATCGAGCGGGGCGAGATCGACCTCGACGCGTTCGTCGTCGAGGTGCTCCGTGGGCGCGTCCGGCCCGACCCGAGGCGTTCGCGGAGGATGGCGGACTGCGCCCGTCAGCTCACCGAACTGGGGCTGACGACGACCGATCCGTCCGGTCGCCGGCTGAGCGCCGTCGACCGCTGCGGGCTCGCCCGGGTCGTGCAGATCGGCCTCGACGGGTACGCCGAGGAACGCGCCGGGCCCCCGGGCCACGACGAGTGACATGCGTGCCGGCCGGATGAGGCGGGAACGACGGCAGGACGGATCGGTACCCGCCGTCGAGACGTCCCGGATCGGCCGCGACGCGCGATGCGACAGTCAGACGACAACCACGACGCGCCCGGTAGCCCGCCCGCCGCGTGCGGTCGACGAGCCACCGGGACGCGCCCGTCAGCCGTTGTCGATCAGGCCGGCGATCTCGTTGTAGATCAGGTGCGCCTTCGCCCCCTGGTTGGACGGGCACCCACCGAGGTGGTGCAGGGCGATGACGCGGTGGTTGGCGTCGAGTACCGGGGAACCCGAGTTGCCGCCCGAGGTGTCGCAGCTGTAACTGATGTTCCAGCTGTTGTAGTTCGCGTTGCGCACCGTGCAGACACCGCCGTTCTGCGTGTCCTCGTAGATCGACAGCCGCTTCGGGCTGCCGTCGCCGTGCCCGGGCACGTATATCCGCGTGCCGGTGCTGGTCGCGGTGGTCCGCAGGTAGAGCGTGCCGAATCCCTGGATCGCGGCGAAGTTGTTCACCGAGTAGAGCGCGTAGTCCAACTCACCCGAGCCACCGCTGCTCACCCGGTAGAGAGTCGCGCCGCTCACCTTCGTGCCCGCGCCGGGGTTGCCGCCGCCGCAGGTGGCGCACTGGTAGTTGAACTGCGCCTCGCTGGCGCTGACCGTGGACTGGGTCGAGAAGCAGTGCTTGTTGGTCAGCATCCGGTTGGTGTTCCCGACCCGCCAGGTGGTGCACAGCCCGCCGCCCCCGATCAGCAACCGGGCCACCGCTCGGGCGCGGGCGTACTCGGTGGGGTGGGTGCTCTGGTAGCAGACCACGTCCCGGCGCGCGTCGGTGCTGCAGACGGACGTGGTCGAGAAGTTGTGCCGAGCGATCTCGGCCTGGTCGTAGCCCCGCCAGAACCGGTCGACATCGACGACCGCGCGAGCGGGCCGGGCGCTGTGCAGCGTCACCACGGCGGTGTCCCCCGTCACGGACATCGCCCAGAAGCCGGCCCCGCCGTCGGTGGTGTAGTCCGAGCCGGTGCTCCGGTCGAGGCGCCGGTCGTAGCGGTAGCTCTCCCGGCCGTCCGGGCTGGACACCGTGACGTGGTCTCCCTCGCTCAGCCGCAGATCCCGGAAGTGGACCTTGACGTACGTGGCGCCGGGGTGCCGGATGACCTGACGCGCACCCGGCTTGCCGGCGGCGCGGGCGGTGTCGAGCGTGCGCAGCTCACCCACCGTGGTGACGCCCTCGGCGGAGAACTGGTCCCCTTCCGGGGCCCGGACCGACGCAGGAGCCTCCGGCCGGGTCGGATCCGCCCCGGCGGCGGATGCCGGCAGCAGGCCCACCCCGAGGGCCCACACGCCGAGCACGACCGCCGCGTGTCGTGCACCGTGCCGCACCATGTCTCTCATCCGCACTCCTCTCCGAGGAACGGCGGGCGCCGTCCCGATCGGCTCCCGAGGGAAGCCACCGATAGAAGGATATCGATAGTTGCGGCGGTGCGGTACCGCGTGCGCGGCACTGCTGACCGTGCCGGTGGCTCCGCCCGAGACGGGGCCTGGGGCTACGAGGTCGACCACGTCCAGACCGCTGCGGAGGACGGCCACGTCCAGCCGACGGACGGTCACCCCGTCCGGTGCACCCACCGGGTCGACCCATCCGGAGTGCCTCGCTCTCCGAATCGAGGTCATGGACTTCGATTTCGGCGCACACGCCAGGGCGGTAACCCGGGTCGACGACGACGGCATCACCTACGACGGTTTCCGATGGCGGCCGCTGCCGGACGGCGCGCTGCGCTGCTTGCGGTACTTCCGTCGCCTCTGTCATCCGTCCCAGCCGCTGGTCGCCCCGGCACAGGCCGATCCGATCGAGACCGCGATGCTGGCCAGGTGGGCCCACGAGAAGGACTGGCACGGGGAGATGCTGACCAGAGTCCTCGCCGCACACGACGTTGCGCCGGACGACCCGGAGGCGGCGGTCGCGCGGCGGCGCGTCCGGCACGGCACACCGGCACGATGGGCATCCGTGAACGGTGACGACGCCGTCGCCATTCGGATGACGTGGGCCGCGGTGGACGAGTGGACGATCCGCAGCGGGTACCACCGGCTCACTGTGCGGGAGGAGCATCCGGTCCTGACCGACGTCCTACACCGCGTGACGCGACGGGAGTCCCGACATGCCGCCTACCTCGCCAGCCAGGCCCGCGACCGATTGGCCCGCTCGGTGCGTGCCCGACGCCTGACCCGCCTGGCGCTGCGTCACCTCTGGGCACCTGGCGCTTCCGGCGCGCTGTCCCGAACAGATACCGACCACCTGGTGCGGTATCTGTTCGGCGACGAGGCGGGCTGGCAGGAGATCCGGCATCTCGACGACCGGATCGATCGCCTACCCGGTCTCGCCGGGCTGGGGCTGGTGAGCCGAGCGGTCCGGCGGCACGGCGTGGTCGACCCGTCGACCCGACGGGGCTGAGCACCGTCGCGGCCGCCGCCGGCCCAGGTGGTCGGCGCGCGCCGAGGTGATGCCGCGGCGAGCGCGTACTCCTTGGCGGCTCACGCCCGACCTATCCGTTGGCCTGACCGTCATCGGCCTACGGGCGAGAAGAGGGCCCACGGTGACAGATACCAGATCCGGCGCGGGATGCTCGAACCGGTGCAGGTCGGCCGGTCTGCCCAATACGGGCCGACCGTCAGCGACCGGGTGAGACGTTGGGTGCCGTCGTCGATCGCATCCGCATGCACTGTCTCCCTGCTAATGCATGCAGGGTGACGGCTGGGCGCGGACGCGCGACCACGCTCGGCTGCGGCAACCGCTGATACGCAATAGCCTCGCCACTCACCGGTAAACAAAGCCTTCCCTCACTCAGGTGAGCCTAATCTTAGAACTGATCGAGCCCCGGTCGAAACAATGTCCACTCCACTCGTCGATGGCCGGGCGATGCTAATGTGTGCACGGAAGAAATGACCGAAGGTCGGCGGGCAGACGGTTTTCGCGCCCGTTCGAGCGGCATCTCGGAATTGCCATCGAAACATCCGGGCCGCAGGTTTCCATCGCCGGCTCCAAGGTATGGAGGCACCATGAAGACCCTTTTGCAGTCTCCTCCCGTACGGGAGTGTGCTGCCACCGTGTGCAGCTTCAACGACGGCGGCTGTCACGCTCCGGCGATCACCGTGGCGTCGAGCGGCGACGCCGCCTCCTGCGCGACGTTCGTCGAGTCGTCCGTGAGCGGCGGAATCGCCGATATCACCGGTGCGGTGGGGGCGTGCGCACGCACCGAGTGCGTCTTCAACGCCAACCTCGCCTGCTCCGCCGAGTCGATCACGGTCGGCCCCGGCGCCACGGTCAGCGACTGCCTCACCTACCAGCCCGCCTGAGCGGGCACGGGCATCCCGGCCGGCGGTCGCGACGCGCGCGTCGTGCGCCGCCGGCCGGACGCATGTTCGAGGTCACCTTGGCAAAGGTAAGCCTTACCTACTAACGTCGTGTCGCGAGGTGGATTTCCACCCCGCACTCCCTGCCGAGGAGACCGACATGGCGATCCATCCCGCCGGGCGGCGCGCCGAGCCGGCCGTCCCCCGCCCCGCCGCCGACCTCGGCACAATCCCCGGGAAGCCGCCCGCAGACCGCGGCGGCGCGACGCCGCCGGACGAACACGCCGTCATCGCCCGCTCCATCCTCGCCGCTGCCTCGTCCCTGCGACTCGCGCTCGGTGACCGCTCCGCCAATCTCGTCACGTCTCACGCCGTCCTGCCCGACGGCACCGTGGTCCTCGCGGTCGACGCGATGAGCCGCACCGGTGGCCTGCTGGTCGCCGAGCGGGGGCGCCCGGGATCGGTGCGTCTCGACGTGACACAGGTCGTTCCGCTAGCCGTGCGGTCCCGGATCCGAAACCGCATCCGATTGGCCGGAACGGCTGGTCGGCTCGACCCGGCCCGCCTCGACTCGTGCGACGCAGGGACGGTCATGTCCCTGCTCGACCTGCCGCCGGTCGCCCTCTGGGCGATCGAACCGGTCGAGGTCGCGCTCGTCAGCGGCGGCGAACCGGCCCCGGTGGACATCGCCGCCTTCCGCGCCGCGCGGCCGGACCCGCTCGCCCCCGACGAAGCCGCGCACCTCCATCACCTCGCCCGGTGTCACCGCGACGTCCTCGACCGCATCGCCACCCGCTGCGGCCTGACGCCGACCGGGACGGCCCGCATCGTGCCGATCGCCCTCGACGCCTCCGGCCTCGTGCTGCGGGCCGAGCGCCCGGACGGGCACACCGACCTCCGGCTGACCTTCGCCCGCCCGGTCAGCAGCGTCCCCACCCTGGCGGAGGCGCTGCGAGAACTGCTCGACTAAGGCGTGTTTCATAAGCCGGTCAGAGCCACTCGCAGATGATGGTGATGGTCAGGCTGGCCTGGAACCGGACGGCCAACTTGTCGTAGCGGGT